>CAYSOD010000129.1:0-8979 GCA_964432385.1 uncultured Rubrivivax sp. | reverse complement strand
GGTGGGCGGGATGGGCGACTGCACCGCAAAGAAGTCCCAGATCGACTGCCAGAACGCGTCCAGGTCGGTGACCGACCACGTCCACAGCGCGTCGTAATCGGCAAAGCGCAGCCCGCTCTCGCGCTCCAGCCACTGTTGGTAGGGGGTGATGCGGGGGGTGGGCAAGCGCGGAGACCAGTTGGGTTTCGTCATTTGATCGAGCGAATGGGTTGAATCGTTCGTTTCGTTCACAATGTAGCTGTTTCAGTTCTTGTGCCCGCACACAATGAGAACCTACTCCGCCAATCAAGCCAAGACTCACTTCGGTGAGTTTCTCGACGACGCCCAACGCGCCCCCGTGCGCGTGATGCGGCGTGATCGGCTGGTGGGCGTCATGGTCAGTGCGCAGGACTACGAGGCCATGCGCGCGTTCTACGCGGATCGACTGCGCCACACCATGGACCGCGTGGCCGACCAGGCTGCCGCTGCCGGACTGACCGAAGAGACCTTGGCCGAGTTGCTGGCCGATGAGACCTGAAGGGCTTGCGCGGGTCGTCATCGACACCAACGTCTGGATCAGCGCATTTCTGGTGCGCTCCGGCACGGCTGCACGGGCGGTGCGACGCATGTTGGAGCTTTGGCGCCCATGCTTCAGTGAAGCGACCTTCACCGAGCTGGGGAGCCGGTTGTGGAAGCCCAAATTCGACCGCTACTTGAGCCTGGAGGATCGGCACGCCCTCCTCCACGATGTGCAGGCCCTGGCGCATTGGGTGGAGGTGCCCCGTGAAGTGGCGGCTCAGGCATGGTGCAGAGATGCGGACGACGACAAGTTCATCCACACTGCTTTGGGCGCCCGCGCTCCCTGGCTGGTGACCGGCGACCTGGACCTGCTGTCGGTACAAGCGCCGGCGGGGCTGCAGATTCTCACGCCCGCAGATGCATGGGCTGAGCTGAACGCCACGTGAGGTCTCACCCCGCCACATCCACAAACCGCCAGATGTCGCGCATGAAGGGGTGGCGCCAGTAGTGCTTCGTCCAGGGTTGCACCAGATCGTTGGCGATGCCGTGGCCGTGCACCTTGTAGGGCAGGTAGGCGGTGAGCAGGTCCTTGGCTTGGCGCATCAGGGTCTCGCGTTCAGGGCCGTCGGGCAGGCGCTGCTGCTGCTCGAACAAGCGGTCGAAGGCCTGGAGCTGGAATCGAGGGTCATTGGATTCGCTGGAATTGGGGCCGTACGCGATACCCAGGAAGAAGCCCCCGTCGGGTGAACCCGCGCTCCAGCTGTAGCCCCACATCATCATGGTGCCGGCACGGCTCTTTTTCAGCAGCTCGGGCCAAGTGGAGATGTCGAACTCCATCTTCAGCCCGATGCGGTCCATGGAGCGCTTCCACAGCTCGTTGGACAGGCGCTCGCGCTGCGAGCTGCCGCTGGACATCTGCAGCACCAGCGGCTGGCCACCGGGCTGCTCACGCCACCCATCACCATTGCGATCCACGTAACCATGCAGGTCGAGCAGGGCCTGGGCGCGGGCGGGGTCGAAGCTGCTCATCTCGCTGCGATAGGACGCGTCGAACCCTGAAGTGAACGGCGGGATCGTGGACTGTGCAGGCACCATCTGCCCGCCATGCACTTGACGGATGTAGGTGTCACCATCAAAGGCCAGACCGATGGCCCGGCGCAGCGCCACCTTCTCGGGGGTGTAGCCACCCACCAGCGGGTGCTCCATGAAGAAGAAGCTCATGGTGATGCCGGGCTGCAGGCTGCGCTGCAGCTTGACGCCCTTCTTCTTCAGAAAAGGTGCCAGCTCACCGCCTGGTGCGGCGATGCGCACGAAGTCGCCAGGCACCGCAAGCCAGTGATAGCCCCCGTTGAGAAACGACAGCCAGCGTGGCTGCGACTCCTCCACGATGTCCACCTCCACCTCGTCCACCAGAGGCAAGGCGCGGCCGGCCAAGCTGCGCGCGATGGGCTGGGCCAGGGCACTCTCCGGCCCCGCATCGGCAGGGGTACCGTCATAAACCACGCGGCGGTACGAGGGGTTGCGCTCCAGCACGATGCGCGAGGCCCGGCGCCAGCTCTTCAGGCGAAAGGCCCCCGTGCCCACGGGGTGGGCGCCGATGTCCTTGCCGTAGAAGTCCACCACCTCCCGCGCCACGGCGCCCGCAATCGCAGGGTCGGCCAGCAGGTAGACAAAGCGCGGATTCGCCTCGCCCAGCACCAGGCGGAAGGTGTAGCGGTCCAGCGCCTTCAGGCCCTGCACCTCAGCGTCGTAGTCAAAAGGCTGGCGGGTCTTGACCGCACGTTCGCGCACGGCCGACAGGCCCAGCAGCTTGGCGGTCTCGAACAGGTACAGGTCGCTGGAGTTGTACTGCGGGTCGTAGAAGCGCTTGATGGCGAAGACGTAGTCCTGCGCCACCAGCTCGCGCTTGCGGCCCTTGAAAGCCGGGTCATCGGCAAAGAAGATGCCCGGCTGCAAGCGCACGGTGATCGTTCGGCCGTCAGCGGAGACCTCGGGCAGGGCCGAGGCTGTCTGCGGCACCAGCCGCACCGGGCGCGCCAGGTAGTCGTAGGCCAGCGGCGCCTCCAGGATCTGCGCAATGATCGTGGACGAGTACAGGTCGCTGTTGGTCTGCGTGGGGTCGAAGCTCGACTCCGGTGCCGGAAAGGCGATGCGCAAGGTCTTGCGGGGAGCCGCCGCCGGGGCTACCCCCGCCTCGACCGCCAGCGCCGAGGCCGCGGCCCCCTGCAGCAAGCGACGGCGTTTCATGGGCAGGGCGTCTACTTCTTCACCGCCGGGGCACGCGCCTGGTCGATGTCCACCATGTGCCACCACTCGTTCCAGAACACCGGCCGGCGGTAGCCCAGCACCCAAGGTTGCACGAGATCGTTGTTGAAGCGGTGCACCGTGATCTTGTAGGGCATGTAGGCCACGGCGATGCGCTTGGCCTGGTCGAACAACTCTTCGCGCTCTGGACCGTCAGCGATCACCTGCATGCGCTCATAAATCTTGTCGAACTCGGCGTTCTTGAAGCGGGCGAGGTTCTGGCTACCGGACTGTGGCCCGTAAAGCCTGGCCAGCGAGCCTTGGCCGTCAGATCCTGCCGCCGAAGAACCCAGCGTCCACAGCATCAGCTTGCCAGCCCGAGCGGCCTTGAGTTGCTCAGGCCATTTGCCAGTGAAGAACTTCACCCGGATCCCGAGGCGCTCCATGTTCTTCTTCCACAGCTCATCGAACTGACGGCTGAGCTGGTCGGGCTGCGTGGCCACCTCCAGGGTCAAGGGCTTGCCGTCGGGCTGCTCACGCCAGCCGTCACCGTTCTTGTCCAAATAGCCGTGCAAGTCCAGCAGGGCCTTGGCACGCGCGGGGTCGAAGTCGCCGTTCTCGCTCTTGAACTTCGGGTCATAGCCCGTGGTGTGCGGCACCACGATGGATTGCGCCGGCACGGCCTGGCCGCGGCGGATGATGCGGATCTCACGCTCTACGTCCATGGCCAGTGCGATGGCGCGGCGCAGGGCAATCCGCTCGGGCGTGTAGCCCCCGAGCACCGGATCTTCCATGTTGAAGTAGGTGAAGGCCGAGTCGGCGTTGAGGGTGCGGTACAGCTGAATGCCACGGCGCGCCAAGTTGGGGGCGAGCTTGCCGTTGGGTGCGGCCTGGTTGACAAACTCGGCCGGGACATTGACGAAGTCGATCTGTTCGTTCAGGAACGACAGCCAGCGCGGCTGCGACTCCTCGATGATGGACACCTCCACGCGGTCGACCATAGGCAACTTGCGACCCTTGAACTTGGCCAACAGCGCCTGGCCCTCGGCGTCATCGGCCGCGGGCTCGGCGTCATACAGCACCTCACGGTAGTGGGGGTTTCGCTCCAGCACGATGAGCGAGCTGCGCCGCCACTGCGTGAGCTTGAAGGGGCCCGTGCCCACGGGGTGGGCGGGGATGGCGTCGCCGTACTTCTCGACCACTTCGCGCGCCACCGCGCCGAACAGGTCGCTGGCGGCCAAGCTGTCGATGAAGCGGGGGCGCGGTTCCTCCATCTTGTACTGGATGGTGTAGCGGTCCAGCGCGCGCAGGCCCTCGATCTCGGTGTCGTAGTCGAAAGGCTTCTTCTCCTTGAGCGCCTTGTCGCGCAGCGCCGCCAGACCGACGTACTTCTGATCCATCACGCCGGCCACCACCGGGCTCTTGTTGGCCGGATCGGCAAAGCGCTTGATCGCGTAGACGAAGTCCTGCGCTGTGACCTCGCGCTTCTTGCCACCAAAGGCGGGGTCGTCGGCGAAATAGATGCCCTTCTTGAGCTTGACGGTCCAGGTGCGGAAATCCGGCGAGTGCTCGGGCATGCCGTCGGCGATGAGCGGTCGGTACTTGGCCGGGCGTGCCAGGTGGTCGTAGGTGTACAAGGCCTCGAAAATGTGCCCGGTGACGATACGCGAGTACAGGTCGACGATGCGCGCGGGGTCAAAGCCGGTCTCGCCCGCATTGAAGGCGTAGCGCAGCACTTTCTGTCCAGGGGCGGCGGGCTTCACAGGTGGAGCGTCTGCGGCAGGAGCCGATCCTGCGGCGTTCGTCTTGGGCTGCGCCAGCGCGGGCAGCGCCGCCCCCATCAGGGTGATCCATGCCGCCAGGCCTGCCGCGCAAGCCAACCGCACCCCTGTTCCTGATGCACCCCGGCGAAGAACGGCGACCATTCGTGCGCTCACTTTCCGGCGCGTTGCTGCGCCTGCGGGTCCACATCCACGTATTTCCAGAACAGACCTCGGAAGTGGCTGGCGTGGTAGCCCTGCACCGAGGGCTGGACGAGATCGGTGGAGAAGCGGTGGGCATGGACCTTGTAGGGCATCCAGGCCACCATCAGGTCTCGTGCCTGGTGCATCACGTTCAGGCGCTCGGGCCCGTCGGGCAGCTGTCTTTGGGCCTCGTAGAGCTTGTTGAAGGCCGGCAGATCGAAGCGTGAATGGTTGGCCTGCCCTTTGTTGGGGCCGTAGCCCAAGGCCAGGAAGGTGTCGCCGTCAGGCGCCCCGGCGCTCCAGCCCACACCCCACATCATCAGCTTGCCCGCGCGGCTGGCCTTGAGGTTTTCCGGCCACTTCGCGGTCTTGAACTCGATGCGGATGCGCAGCGCATCCATGTTCTTCTTCCACAGCTCGATGAGCTGGCGGCTGAGCTGGTCGGGCTGCGAGGCGTATTCCAGCACCAGCGGCTTGCCGTCGGGCTGGTCGCGCCAGCCGTCGCCGTTGCGGTCCACGTAGCCGTGCAGGTCCAGCAAGGCCTTGGCGCGTGGCAGGTCATAGGTGCTCATCTCCGACTTGAAGCTGGGGTCATAGCCGAAGGTTTCCGGGCCGATCGGGCTTTGCCCGGGAATGGCCTGATTGCGGCGAACGAGCTGGATCTCGCGCTCCAGGTTCACGGCCATGGCAATGGCCCGGCGCAAGGCCACCTTGTGCGGCTCGTAGCCGCCCACCACCGGGTTTTCCATGCCGAAGTAGCTCACGGCCACGTCGGCGCGGGGGTAGCGCTCCATCTTGATGCCCTGCTTGCGCAGGTTGGGCGCGAGCTGGTTGTTGGGCGTGGCCACGGTGGTGAACTCCGCGGGCAATTGCTCGATGAGGTCCTGCCCGCCGTTGAGGAAGGACAGCCAGCGCGGCTGGGTCTCCTCAATGATGGAGATCTCCACGCGGTCCAGCATGGGCAGGCGACGCCCCTTGAACTTGGCCGCGGTGGCCTGCCGCGCAGTGTCACCTTCGGGCGGGTTCTCGTCGTAGAGGACCTCACGGTAGTTGGGGTTGCGCTCCAGCACCATCTTGGAGCTGCGCTTCCAGCTGGCCAGCCGAAACGGCCCCGTGCCCACCGGGTGCTCGCCGACCTTGTCGCCGTAGAACTCCACCACCTCGCGTGCCAGCGCGCCCAGATTGGAGGCACCCACCATCAGTTGCAAAAAACGCGGCTCAGGCTGGGCCAGCCGCACCTGGAAGGTGTAGCGGTCCAGCACCTTGACGCCCTCAACCTCTCGGTCGTAGTCGAAGGGCTTCTTGGCCGCCATCAGCTCCTTGCGCAACTCCGACAGCCCGAGGATCTTGGCGTTCTCAAACAGGTAGAGCTTGCCGCTCTTCCAGCGCGGGTCGTAATGGCGCTTGAGGGAGTACACGTAGTCGGCGGCCACCAGCTCGCGTTTGACACCTTTGAAGGCTGGGTCGTCCGCGAAATAAATGCCCGGCTTGATGCGCACCGTGAAGGTGCGGAAGTCGTCAGACACCTCCGGCATGGCCGCCGCCGTGTTGGGCCTGATGCGAGCTGGCTTGGCCAGGAACTCGTACTCCAGGGGGCCCTCGAAGATACCACCGATCACCGTGTTGGAGTACAGGTCCGTCACCTGCGCGGGATCGAAGCCTGATTCGGCAATCGGGAAGGCGTAGCGCAGCGCTTTGGCGGCGCTGGCCGTCGCCGGTGCAGCAGCGCTGCCTTGAGCCCATGCCGCAGCAGCCCCCAGGCACATCAGGACACACCAGGCCGATCGCAGACAAGACTTCATGATGGGCTACACCGCCGCCCGTGCGGGCTGGCAAGGTCTTGCAAAAGCCGGCAGTCTAGCGGCGCACCCGAAGCCTTGTGGAGAGCGCAGTCGCGCAAGCCCCGGCGCCGCACCCGGACACGGGCAAACGCGGGGGCACCGGCCCGGCGGCCGCCCCTACACTCGCGCCCTACCCATCACCGGGAGAGATTCAACGATGGCCGCCTACATCCTGCGGCGCCTGTGGCAGATGGTGCCGACGATCCTCGGCGTTGTGCTGCTGGTGTTCTTCCTCTTCAAGTACTTCGGCGGCGACCCCGCCGAGATCCTGGGTGGCCTGAACGCCACGCCAGAGCAGATTGCCGCCATACGCCAACAGCTGGGCCTGGACCAGCCGGTGTGGGTGCAGCTGGGCATCTATCTCAAGAGCATCGTCACCTTCGACTGGGGCAAGAGCTGGGCCACCAACGAGGCGGTCAGCAACCTCTTCGCCTCCCGTCTGCCGGCCACGCTCACGGTGATGCTGCCCATCCTGATCCTGGACGTGCTGCTGGCGCTGCCGATTGCCATGTGGGTGGCCTACCGCCGCGGCTCGCTGGCCGACCGCACGCTGATGGTCATCACCACGGTGGCGCTGTCGATCAGCTTCCTCGTCTACATCATCGTGGGCCAGTACCTGTTCGGCTTCCAGCTCGGCTGGTTCCCGGTGCAGGGCTGGAGTGACAACGTCTGGACCAACCTCATCACCTACGTGCCCCTGCCCGTGCTGCTGGCCGTGATGGTGGGCCTGGCACCGCAGACGCGCCTGTACCGCAGCTTCTTCCTGGACGAACTGGGCCACGACTACGTGCGCACGGCCCGCGCCAAGGGCCTGACCGAGAACACGGTGATGTTCAAGCACGTGCTGCGCAACGCCATGATTCCTATCCTGACCAACGTCGGGCTGTCGCTGCCAGGTGTCTTCGTGGGCTCGTTCCTGATCGAGGTCTTCTTCTCCATCCCCGGCCTGGGCCGGGAGATCCTGCTGGCCGTCAACCGCAGCGACTACCCCGTGATCCAGGCGATCGCGGTGTATCTGGCGGTGCTGACGATGGTGATCAACCTGATCGTGGACGTGATGTTCAAGCTGGTCGACCCTCGGGTGGTGCTGAAATGAGCGCGGCTGGAATGAACCCCGCCGCCTCGGCCACCTCCGCCGCCCCTTCGGCCCCCATCGAAAAGTCCGAAGGCGTCTGGCACGCCGCCTGGCGCCGCTTCAAGGCCGACCGGGTGGGCATGGTCTCGGCCGTCATCGTGCTGGCCTTCCTGCTGCTGGTGCTGCTGGCCGCGCTCGGCCTGGTGGCCAAGAACTGGCAGGCCGAGGTGGGCGTGGCCAATGCGCCCCCCACCTTCATCGGCCCGAAGCCGCCCGAGGCCACGGGCGCCATCGAGGTGCCCAAAGGCCCGAACGTGGACCTCTCGGCCGTGGACCCGCTGGCCCCACGTTATGCCGAGATCGAGGAGGCCGCCAAGAAGTACCGCACCACCGACACCGTCAAGGCCGAGACCCTGCCCCTGGGCGGTGACCGTCTGGGCCGCGATGTGCTGGCCAAGGCCATCAAGGGCACTGAAATCTCGGTGTTCGTGGGCGTGCTGGCCGCCGTGCTGGCCACGCTGATCGGCACCGTGCTGGGCGCGCTGGCGGGCTTCTTTGGCGGCAAGGTGGGCGACTTCCTGGAGTGGCTGTACAACGTCTTCGAGGCCATCCCGGGCATCCTGCTGATCTTTGCGTTTGCGGCCGTGTTCGGCCGCGGCATCGGCACCGTGGTGCTGATCCTCGGGCTGGCGGGCTGGACCGGGCTGTACCGACAAGTGCGCGCCGAGTTCATGAAGCACGGCGGGCGCGAGTACGTGCGGGCTGCCGAGGCCATGGGCGCCTCGGCCTTCAGCCGCATGTTCAAGCACATCCTGCCCAACATCAGCCACGTCATCCTGGTGCGCATGAGCTTGCTGGTGGTGGGCTTCATCAAGAGCGAGGTCATCCTGTCCTACCTGGGCCTGGGCGTGGGCGTGGAGGACGTCTCCTGGGGCACCATGCTGGCCGAGGCGCAGAGCGAGCTGATCCTGGGCCACTGGTGGCAGCTGGCCGCGGCCACGCTGTTCATGGCCGTGTTCGTCACCGCGTTCTCGCTGATGGCCGACGCCGTGCGCGACGCGCTGGACCCGAAGCTGCGGGGGCTGGAATGAGCCGCGCCCTGTTGCTGCGCACCTTGTGCACCGCCGCTGCGCTGGAGAACCCCACATGCTGCTGAGCATTCGTGACCTGAAAGTCGCCTTCCGCATGGGGCGCGTGGATGGCGTGGCGCAACGCGCCGACGCCGTCAAGGGGGTGAGCTTCGACATCCCTGAGAACACCATCGTGGCCTTGGTGGGCGAGTCGGGCTCGGGCAAGAGCGTCACCGCCATGTCCATCCTGAACCTGCTGCCCGATAACGCCGAGCGTTCGGGCCAGG
>CAYSOD010000128.1:0-8982 GCA_964432385.1 uncultured Rubrivivax sp. | reverse complement strand
CCGAGACGCGGCGGCCCCACCCGCTGTCGATGTCGGCCCAGGCCCGTGACCAGGGCCACGCCCTGCTGGACGCCATCGAGCACGAGCGCGGCCTGCTGGAAGCGTTGCGGGAGGTTTCCACCGTGCTGGACACCAGTCAGCTGCGCCCGGCGCAGCTGCGCGCCTGGGTGCGCGACCTGGTGGGTGCCACCACCCCGCACCTGACCCTGGTGTTTGAGTCCTTCGCTTTCAAGCACGGCGTGCCGCTGGACGCCGACTTCGTGTTCGACCTGCGGGTGCTGCCCAATCCGTTCTACATCAAGGAGCTGCGGCCCCTCACCGGCCGTGATGCCGCCGTGTCCCGCTTTCTGGACGAACAGCCCGAAGCCGCTGAACTGCTCACTCAGATCGAGACCTTTCTGCGGCGGTGGATCCCGGGCTTCGAATCAGACCAGCGCAGCTACCTTACCGTGGCCCTGGGCTGCACGGGGGGACAGCACCGCTCGGTGTACGGCGTGGAGTGGCTGGCACAGCGCTTCAAGGGCCGCAACGCGACCCTGGTGCGACACCGAGAGCTGGACACCGGCGAATGACCCTGCCCCATCCCCTGCCCCTGTTTCCGTTGCAGACCGTGCTGTTCCCGGGGGGCCTGCTGCCCCTGAAGGTCTTCGAAGCCCGCTACCTGGACTTGATGGGCCACTGCATGCGCAGCGGTGAGCCCTTTGGTGTGGTGTGCATGAGCCGAGGCGCCGAGGCCGGCGCCAACCCCGAGGGCGTGCGCATCGAAGGGGTGGGTGTGCTGGCGCTCATCGAGGAGGTGGATGCCGAGCAGGCCGGCATCCTCCAGGTGCGTTGCACCGGAGGTTCACGATTTCGCCTGCTGCAGGCACCGGCCCAGCGCCCCAACGGGCTGTGGGAAGCGCCAGCGGAGTTGATCGCCGACGACGTGGCACGCCTGCCCGAGCTGGCGATGCAGCCCACGGTGGAGGCGCTGCAGCAGGCTCTGGAGAACTTGTTGGCCCAGGACGTCAAGCCCTTCGCCGAGCCGCTGCGCTGGCGTGACGCCGGCTGGGTGGCCAACCGCTGGTGCGAGTTGCTGCCGATCACGCTCGCGGCCAAACAGCGGCTCATGGAACTCGAGGATCCCTCCATCCGCCTGCAACTGGTGGACGAGTTCCTGCGCAGTCGGCAAGTGCTGAGCCGCTGAACCGACCCTCAGGCCCCGCCCAGCAGCCGCCTGACTGGCGTGGGCAAGCCCAGCGCCAAAGCCTGGGCCTGCGTGACCCAGCGTCCGGGAGGCAGGCCGGCCTCCAAGGCCGCCTGATCCGCCCGAGCCAACCCTTCGGGCCAAGTCCAGCGCAGCGGATGCAGGCGCCAGTCGAAGTGCGTGAGCGCGTGCTCGATGACGGGCAGCGCCTCGCCCACACCGGGCCAGCCGGCCACACGCGGTTGGAGATCCTCGTCGGCGGGCCATTCGGGCATGGACCACAGCCCAGCCCACACGCCTTGGTCCGGCCGCTGCACCAGCCACAGGCGGTCGCCCTGGCGAAGCCACAGCAGCACATGCGCGCGCTGGCCCCGCTTCATGCGCCGGGTCTTCACGGGAAAGTCCTGGGGCCTGCCCTGGGCGTGGGCCACGCAGGTCCGCTGCAGTGGGCAACGATCGCAGGCTGGGCGGCGCAGCGTACACACACCTGAGCCCAGATCCATCAAGCCCTGCGTGTAGGCCTCCACCCCTGCGGCCGGCAACAGCGCGCGGGCTTGGTCCCAAAGGCGCCGCTCCTGCGCCGTCTGGGCGAGGTCGCCATCGAAGCCCAGCGCCCGCGTCAGCACCCGCTTGACGTTGCCGTCCAGGATGGCCGCACGCTCGCCGAAACAAAACGCCGCAATGGCCGCTGCGGTGGAGGGCCCGATGCCCGGCAAGGTGGCCAGTTCTTGGCTGGTGAACGGGAAGCGCCCTGCGTGCTCAGCCACCACGGCCTGCGCACAGCGGTGCAGGTTGCGTGCGCGACTGTAGTAACCCAGGCCGCTCCACAGGGCCAGCACGTCGTCCAGCGGCGCGGCGGCCAGGGCCTGAACGTCCGGGAAGCGTTCGAGGAAACGACCGTAGTAGCCCAGCACGGTGCTCACCTGGGTCTGCTGCAGCATCACCTCCGACAGCCAGACGCGGTAAGGGTCGCGTGTGCCCTGCCAGGGCAACCCATGCCGCCCGTTCTGGCGCTGCCAGGTCACCACGCGAGTGGCGAAGTCGGCCTGCACCGCCGGCTTCAACGCTTCTGACACGACGGGCAGAAGTAGGTAGCGCGCTGCACTTGCACGATGCGGCGAATGAGCGTGGCGCAGCGCAGGCAGGGCTGCCCCTCGCGTCCGTAGACGGCCGCCTCGGCCTGAAACTCGCCGTTCATGCCGTGGGCATCGCGAAAGTCCCGCAAGGTGCTGCCACCCATGGCCGTGGCACGCGCCAGTGTGTCGCGTACGGCCTGCAGCAGGCGTGCAGCACGGGGCCGGCTGATGCGGTCGGCACGGGTACGCGGGTCGATGCCAGACTGAAACAAGGCCTCGCAGGCGTAGATGTTGCCGGCACCCACCACCGCGTCACCTGAAAGCAGGACGTTCTTGATGGCGGTGCGGCGCGAGTGAAGTCGGGCGTGGAAGCTCTGCGGCGTCAGCGTGGGATCAAATGGTTCAGGGCCCAGTCGCGACAGCAACGAGGCCACCGGAGGGCGGTCGATGGCACTGGACCACACCACGGCCCCGAACCGCCTCGGGTCGTGCAGGCGCAGGGTTCCGTGCGTGGTGACGAGGTCGAAGTGATCGTGGGGCCCGGGAGGCTCAACCCCCATGCCACCGCCAGCGTGAAACCCCAGCGAGCCCGACATGCCCAGATGCAGCAACAAGCCGCCGGCATCTTCTTCAGGCCAGCCCGGCCGGGGGCCCAGCGCCATCCACAGGTACTTTCCACGCCGGGATACGGGGCCCACGCGCCGCCCGGCCAGATCCTGAGGGTCGCAGGCCAGAGGCCAGCGCAGCGGTTTGCCAAGCATCGCCGTCAAGACCACCGCTCCAGACAGAGGCGCTTCGATGCTGCGACGGGTGACCTCGACCTCGGGCAATTCAGGCATGCGTCGATTATGCGCAGGGCACCCGTGAGCCGGCAGCGGACCCCCAGTGGCCACAACCCTCTACCCGCCAGCACCGGAGCGCTCGTTCCTTGTCACAATCAGCCCAGCCTTCATCTCCAGGCTCGCCAGAGTTCTGCGGCGAACCAAGACCCGCGTCACGCTCCTGTCACCACCGCACCCCGCACCGTGCAAACCCATCGAACTGCCCCCCGGGCGGGCCTCCTGGCCCGGCATCTGAACGGCGTGGCTGCGCTCATCCTGCTGGGCGGGCTGTGGGGGCCAGACGTCGCGGCCCAGCAGCCCTCGGGACAGGGACGCCCCGAAGCTGAGGCCGCGCCGCAGTCGTCGGCACAGGACCCCGAGGCCGCACCCACGCGCTCTGCGCTGGACGCCCTGCTGTTCTACCAGCTGCTCATCGGCGAGATCGAGTTGCGCCAGGGGCAACCCGCGGTGGCCTTTGAGGTGGTGCTGGACGCCGCGCGGCGCACGCGCAATGAGCAGTTGTTCCGGCGGGCGGCCGACATCGCCCTGCAAGCGCGCGCCGCTGACAGGGCCCTGCAAGCCGTGCGGGCCTGGCGGCAGGCGTTGCCTGAGTCGCAGGAGGCGGTCAAGCTCCAATTGCAGATTATTGGCGCGGTCAATCGGCCGGCAGAAGCGGCCGAGCCCCTGCGGTTCCTGATCGGCCGAACGGCAGAAGCCGAGCGCAGCGCGCTGATCGCCTCGATCCCCCGCTTCTTTCAGCAGGCTGCAGACCCCAAGGCCGTGGCCACGATGCTGGAGCCGGTGCTGCAGCCCTACCTGCAGGCCAACGCTACACGGGTGGCGGCCGGTGTGGCGCTGGGGCGCGTGTGGCTGCAGGCGGGCGACAGCGGCCGAGCCCTGAGCCTCGTGCGCCGCGCCCATGAACACGATACGGCAGCCATCGGCCCGGTGCTGGCCGCCCTGGACCTGATGGGCAAGGCAGCAGCGGCCGAATCCATCGTCAAGGACTTTCTGGCCAATCCGCAAGCCGAGCCAGCAGTGCGCATGGCCTACGCCCGCACGCTCACCCAAGCTCAGCGCTTAGGGGATGCCGTGACCGAGTTGGAAGTCATCACGCGCCAGCAGCCTGTGCTCCACGCGGCCTGGCTGATGCTGGGGGCCCTGCACGTGGAGCTCCGGCATCCGCGAGAAGCCGAACAGGCGCTGGAGCAGTATCTTCGCCTGGCTGCACGGCCTGCGCCTGCCGCCACCGGCGCCGCGCCGGCATCCGCTGCGGCAGGGCGGCCCGCGCCAGAAGACGACGACGATGACGAACCCGATAGCACGGCCAGTGCAGGCAGCGCGCTGGCCGATGGCCTGGCTCAAGCGCGCATGTTGCTGGCACAGGCGGCGGAGTTGCGGCAGGACGACGCGGCCGCTGAGGCGCATCTGGCCAAGATCGACCAACCCAAGCGCCTGCTGGAGGTGCAGACACGCCGCGCCGGCATCCTGGCCCGCCAAGGCCGTATCGACCAGGCGCGCGAGATGCTGCGCAAGGTGCCCGAGCGCAGCGAGGGAGATGCCCGCGCCAAGCTGGTGGCCGAGGCCCAGGTCATGCGCGATGTCAAGCACTGGGGCGAGGCCTACGCGGTGCTCGAGCGCGCCGTCAGCCAGTGGCCCCAGGACGTGGACCTCATCTACGAACAGGCGATGGTGGCCGAGAAGCTCAACCGCCTGGCGGACATGGAGACCCTGCTGCGCCGGGTGATGGAGATCAAGCCCGACCACCAGCATGCCTACAACGCGCTGGGCTACTCGCTGGCCGATCGCGGCCTGCGGCTGGAGGAAGCCCGGACCCTGATCGTGAAGGCCCTGTCGCTGGCGCCAGGGGACCCTTTCATCACCGACAGCCTGGGCTGGGTGGAGTTCCGCCTGGGCCGCCATGAGGAGGCCTTGCGCCTGCTGCGCGAGGCCTACCGCGCGCGACCTGACACCGAAATCGCCGCGCATCTGGGCGAGGTGCTGTGGGTGCTGGGCCGTCAGGAAGAAGCACGTCAGATCTGGCGCGAGGGCCGTGCCCGAGATGCTGCCAACGAAGTGCTTCGCGAGACCCTGGCCCGTCTGCGGCAGGACCTTTGAGCGCGGGCGCCCCTGACGCCTTGCGCTCCTGCGACCTTGCGCCAGCGGGAACAGTTTGCGCGGCAAGCACTGCGCCGATGACGCCGTCCTCCAATCCCGTCAACAGTCTGGTGGGACCCTCCAGAAGGGCCTGGTTGACTTCATTGGCCGGAGTCAGCCTCGGATTGGCAGGCTGCGCGACGCGGACACCCGCCACCGCACCGCCTAACACCTTGTCCGGACGGTTGCTGCTGCAGATCAGCCCGCAGGGGTCGGAGCCGGCCCGTCAGTGGAGCGCAGGGTTCGAGCTGCGAGGCTCTGCGCAGGCCGGCGAGCTGGACCTGACCAGCCCGCTGGGCACCCTGGTCGCGCAGGCGCGTTGGCAACCCGAGCAGGCGGAGCTGGCCCAGGGGGGTGAACGCAAGCGATTTGCCGACCTCGCCGACCTGTCGCTGCAATTGCTGGGTGAAGCCGTGCCGCTGGAAGCCTTGTTCGACTGGCTGCGCGGGCGCCCCTGGCCCGGGGCCTCTCATGTGCAGACCGAGGCGGGCTTCACACAAGGCGGCTGGTTGGTGGACCTGACCGGCCTGAGCGGCGGCACCCTCCTGGCCCGGCGGCCAGCTGCTCCTGCCCTCACCCTGAGGGCGCGCCTGGAGGCCTCGCCGTGACCATGCGATCCCTGCTCGACGTGCCCGCCCCAGCCAAGCTGAACCTGTTCTTGCATGTGGTGGGCCGCCGCAGCGACGGCTACCACCTGTTGGAGTCGGTGTTCATCCTGATCGACTGGGCCGACACCTTGCATTTCGAGCGCCGCGACGATGGCGCGCTGCATCGGCATGACCTGGGCGAGGCCCTGCCCGCCGACGACCTGTGCCTGCGCGCCGCCCGCGCGCTGCAGGCAGCCTCGGGCACCACCATGGGCGCTGACATCTCCATCTTCAAGCAAGTGCCCTCAGGCGCCGGCATGGGCGGGGGCAGTTCCGACGCGGCCACCGTGCTGCTGGCACTGAATCGGCTGTGGGGTCTGCACTGGCCTCGGCAGCGGCTGTTGACCCTGGCCGCAGGCCTGGGCGCCGACGTACCCTTCTTCGTCTTCGGCCGCAATGCGCTGGTCCAGGGCATCGGCGAGCAGTTGAGCGCGCTGGAGGTGCCGCCTCGGCTTTATGCCGTGGTCAAGCCCGCGGCTTCGTTGCCCACCGCCGACATCTTCGGCAGCCCACTGCTCAAGCGCGATACGGCTTCCGCTATACTTGAGGGCTCACTTGTGAGCGAAGCGCTGGCTTGGCTCGCGGGGCCGGCCAAGCTCGGCGTTCTGGGTGAAGCGGCAGCCCCGCCCACCTTTGGACGCAACGATCTGCAGGCGCCCGCTCAGGCGCGCTGCGCCGAGGTGGCGCAAGCCGCCCGGTGGCTCGAGGCGACGTTCGGCAACAGCCGGATGACAGGCTCGGGCAGCGCGGTGTTCGCAAGGGTCGACACGGGCGTTCCACCCGAGGCGACGTGGCTGGAGGCGCTGCCGTCCGGCTGGGTCGGGCGGCTGTGTCGAGGCCTGTCGCAGCACCCCTTGAGGGGCTGGGCGGACTGAGAGAGGTTTTGAAGGGCCACGCGCGAGCGGGGTCCGGTGTAGGGGAGTCGCCAAGTTGGTTAAGGCATCGGATTTTGATTCCGACATGCGAGGGTTCGAGTCCTTCCTCCCCTGCCACTTCTTCCGCACGCTGACGCTTGGCGCCAGCTTCCGATGAACGCTGCGCTGAAGACGAACGTGCTGTTCAACACCATGCTGTTCTCCGGCAACGCCAACCCGGCGTTGGGGCAGGAGATTGCCGCCCATTTGGGCATCGAGCTGGGCAAGGCCAAGGTGGGCCGCTTCTCCGACGGCGAGGTCGACGTCGAGCTGCTCCAGAACGTGCGGGCTCGGGACATCTTCGTCGTGCAGTCCACCTGCCACCCGACGAACGAGAACCTGATGGAACTGCTCATCATGGTGGATGCGCTCAAGCGGGCCAGTGCCCGGCGCATCACCGCGGTGATGCCCTATTTCGGCTACGCCCGGCAGGACCGCCGCCCGCGCTCGACCCGGGTGCCCATCAGTGCCAAGGTGGTGGCCAACCTGCTCGAAACCGTCGGCATCGAGCGGGTGCTGACCATGGACCTCCACGCCGACCAGATCCAAGGCTTCTTCGACATCCCGGTGGACAACATCTACGCCTCGCCGGTGCTGTTGACGGATCTGAAGAACAAGAATTACCCCGAGCTGGTGGTGGTGTCGCCTGATGTGGGCGGTGTGGTGCGCGCCCGCGCGCTGGCCAAGCAGCTGGGCTGCGACCTGGCCATCATCGACAAGCGCCGGCCCAAGGCCAACGTCTCCGAGGTGATGCACGTCATCGGCGAGATCGAAGGTCGCAACTGCGTGATCATGGACGACATGATCGACACCGCCGGCACGCTGGTCAAAGCAGCCGAGGTGCTCAAGGAGCGCGGTGCAGGCCGGGTCTACGCCTACTGCACCCACCCCGTGTTCTCCGGCCCGGCCATCGAGCGCATCGCCGGTTCGCAGCTGGACGAAGTGGTCATCACCAACACCATCCCCCTGACCGACTCCGCGAAGGCCTGCGGCAAGATCCGTCAGCTGTCGGTGGCCTTCCTGTTTGCCGAGACCATCCGGCGCATCTCTGACGGCGAGTCGGTCACCTCGCTGTTCTCGGAGCAGAACAACAATTTCTAGGTTGTCGCCGAACGCCTCAGAGGCGATCGGCACATGAGCGCGGGCTCTTCGCTGCTGGAGGCCCGCAACTTTCGGCGCCTGGTCGCGGGCGCCTCACTTTGGAGTCTGAAATGAAATTCACCGCTTACGCGCGTACGCTGCAGGGGACCGGAGCGAGCCGCCGCCTGCGCAACGCCGGCAAGGTTCCCGGCATCGTCTATGGTGCCGGCACGCCCGCCACGATCGAGCTCGATCACAACGCCCTGTACTTCGCCCTGAAGAAGGAAGCCTTCCACTCGTCCATCCTGGATATGGAACTCGGCGGCCAGACCCAAAAGGTGTTGCTGCGCGACTTCCAGATGCACGCCTGGAAGCAGCAGGTCCTGCACGTGGACTTTCAGCGCGTAGACGACACCACGCGCCTGCGCAAGAAGGTGCCGCTGCACTTCACTGGCGAGGACGTGTCTCCGGCAGTCAAGACCGACAAGTGCGTGATCAGCCACGTGGCCACCGAGCTCGAGATCGAATGCTTGGCCAATCAGCTGCCCGAGTTCGTGACGATCGACCTTTCGGGTCTGGTGAAGAACCAGTCGCTGCATGTGAGCGACCTCAAGCTGCCCGAGGGCATCAAGGCCGTGCGCCACGGCTCCCTGGACCCGGCCATCGTGTCGGCCACGCTGCCCAAGGAAGAAGAGGAAGTGGTGGCCGCCCCCGTGGTGGCACCGGCCGCCAAGGCCGCGCCCAAGAAGAAGGACGAGAAGCAGAACAAGAAGTGAGCTGGCGCGGGTATACCGCTCCAGGCTGACCCCCTCCAATGGGGGGGATGTTTTCTGCACAGGGCTCCCCCATCAGGGCGGGGCCCTTTTTCATTCATGCTGCCCATAATTTCCACCCATGATCAAGCTCCTCGTCGGCCTGGGCAACCCCGGCCCGGAATACGAAGCCACCCGCCACAACGCGGGGTTCTGGTGGGTCGACGCAGCCGCAAGGCAGCTGGGTGCCCGGCTGTCGGCCGAGCGGGCCTACTTCGGCCTGGTAGGGCGCGTGAACCGGCCCGATGGGCCGGTGTGGCTGCTGCAACCGCAGACCTACATGAACCTC
>CAYSOD010000127.1:0-9001 GCA_964432385.1 uncultured Rubrivivax sp. | reverse complement strand
AAGCCGCGCGGCGACGGCGGCTTGATCAATGGTGGCTTCTTTGTGCTCTCGCCCCGCTGCCTGGAACTGATTGCCGGTGACGCCACCAGCTGGGAGGTGGAGCCGCTGGCGCAACTGGCCTCCCTGAACGAGCTCATGGCTTACCGGCACGAGGGCTTCTGGCAGCCCATGGACACCCTGCGGGAAAAGAACCTGCTGGAAGACTTGTGGGCCAGCGGCCGGGCACCGTGGAAGATGTGGTGAGGGCAGAGTGAGCGTGCACTCGCCATCTCCTGACGCCAGCTTCTGGAAGGGGCGGCGCGTGCTGCTGACCGGCCACACTGGCTTCAAGGGCAGTTGGCTGGCCTGGTGGCTGTTGCGGATGGGGGCCCGCGTGCACGGGCTGGCCCTGGCGCCCGCCACTGACCCTGCGCTCTGCTCTCTTCTCGGCCTTGAGCATGCGTTGCAGGCGCACCACCTCGCAGACATCCAGGATGCGTCCGCCGTGGCCAGGGCCGTGCGCGAATGCAACCCCGAGGTGGTGCTCCACCTGGCCGCCCAAGCCCTGGTGCGCCCAGGCTATGAAGACCCGCTGGGCACCTTTGGCACCAACGTGATGGGTACGGCCACCTTGCTGGAGGCCTTGCGCCAGGCGCCCGCGCTGAAGGTGGCGGTGGTGGTCACGACAGACAAGGTCTACCGCAACCACGAGTGGGCCTACCCCTACCGCGAGACCGACGAACTCGGCGGGCATGATCCGTACAGCGCCAGCAAGGCGGCCAGTGAGCTGGTGGTGGACTGCTGGCGCGCCTCCTGGCTGTCGCAGCAGGGCGTGGCGGTGGCCAGCGCGCGCGCCGGCAATGTCATCGGCGGGGGAGACTGGTCGCGCGACCGCCTGCTGCCTGACGCCGTGCGAGCCTGGCAATCCGGTCAGGCGCTGCAGGTGCGGCGCCCGTCGGCCACGCGCCCTTGGCAGCATGTGCTGGAGCCCTTGAGCGGCTACCTGCGCCTGGCAGAGGTGCTGTGGGCGCAGCCGCAGCGCGCGGGCGCCTACAACTTCGGCCCGGCCACCCATGACGCCGCCACCGTGCGCACCGTCATCGAACAGGCGCGTGTGGCCTGGGGCGGCGGCGAGGTGTACTGGGGTGAAGGCACCGAAGGCCCGCACGAGGCGGGCTGGTTGGCGTTGGAGGTGGCCAAGGCCCGCGACGTGCTGGGTGTGCAGCCGCGCTTGAGCCTGCAGCAGACGGTGCAGCGCACCTTGCGCTGGTACAAGGGCCTGAGCGAGGGCGCCAGTGCACAAAGCCTCTGCGCGGCGGACTTGCAGGCCTTTCTGGAGGAGGCGGCGTGAACGCGCCGGTTGCAGCTGCTTCTGGCCGCTTTCATGTAGAGGCCTTGGGCCTGCAGGGCTTGATGGCCGTGCAGCGCCAGCGCCTGGCAGATGACCGTGGTTCACTCAGCCGCCTGTTCTGCGCGCAGGAGCTGGCCGCAGCCGGGTGGGTGTGGCCGGTGGCCCAGATCAACCACACGGTGACGCTGCGGCGTGGCGCCGTGAGAGGCCTGCACTACCAGCGCGCGCCCCATGCGGAAGCCAAGCTGGTGAGCTGCCTGCGCGGCGCGGTGTGGGATGTGGCGCTGGACCTGCGGCGCGGGTCCCCCACCTTCTTGCAGCACCGCGCCCTGGAGCTCTCGGCCGGCAACGGCACCGCCTTGCTCATCCCGCCCGGTTTTGCGCACGGCTTCCAGGCATTGAGCGAGGGGGTGGAATTGATGTACCTGCACAGTGCGGCCCACGCGCCGGGTTTTGAGGCCGGGTTGCACCCGCAAGATCCGACACTGGCCGTCACGTGGCCCCTGGAGGTGACGCAGCTGTCCGAGCGTGACCGTTCCCACCCGTTCATTCAACCTGCGGTCTTTGAAGGGGTCACGCTTCCATGAAATGCAGGCACTGCGGCCAGCCCGTGACGCTGCCCTTTTGCGATCTGGGCACGGCCCCGCCGTCCAACGCCTACCTGCGGGCTGACCAGCTGGACGCACCCGAGCGCCATTACCCGCTGCGCGTGAAGGTGTGTGGTCATTGCTGGCTGGCGCAAACGCAGGACTTCGCCGGGGCGGGTGAACTGTTTGACGCAGAGTACGGCTACTTCAGCAGCACCTCGTCCAGCTGGTTGGCACACACCAAAGCCTATGTGCAGCAGATGGTGCAGCGCTTTGGCCTGGGGCCCCAAAGCCACGTGGTGGAAGTGGCCGCCAATGACGGCTACCTCCTGCGCCATGTGCAGGCCCTGGGTGTGCCTTGCACCGGTATCGAGCCCACGGCCAGCACGGCGGCGGCCGCCCGGGCGCTGGGCTTGAACGTCATAGAGGAGTTCTTTGGCACGGCGCTTGCAGGCCGTCTGCGGGCGCAGGGTTTATCTGCCGACCTCATGGCCGCCAACAACGTGCTGGCCCATGTGCCGGACATCAACGACTTCGCGGCCGGTTTTGCCCAGTTGCTCAAGCCCATGGGGGTGGCCACCTTCGAGTTTCCGCAGTTGCTCAATCTGGTGCCGTTTCACCAGTTCGACACCCTGTACCACGAGCACTTCTCCTACCTGTCGCTCACCTCCGTGCAGCGCATCTTCCAGGCCAACGGCCTGCAGGTGTTTGATGTGGAAGAGCTGCCCACTCATGGTGGCAGCCTGCGGGTTTATGCCCAGCGCGCTGACACTGGGGCCCAGGCCGTGACGGCGGCCGTGGGCCGCCAAAGGCAGGCAGAAGCGGCGGCCGGCATCGAGACGCCAGCCTTCTACGCCGGTCTGCAGGCGGCCGCAGAAGACATCAAGAACGCCTTGCTGCGCTTCTTGCTGGATGCGCAGCGAGACGGCTTGAAGGTGGCCGCATATGGCGCTGCCGCCAAGGGCAATACCTTGCTGAACTTTGCCGGTGTGCGGCTTGACCTTCTGCCCTATGTGGTGGACCGCAGCCCCGGCAAGGTCGGTCGCTACCTGCCCGGCAGCCGCATCCCCATCGTCACCGAGGACCATCTTCGGGCCCACCGGCCAGACCGCATCCTGATCCTGCCGTGGAACATTGCGCAGGAGGTGACGGGGCAACTCGCGTATGCGCGAGAGTGGGGGGCGCGCTTTGTTGTGGCAGTTCCGGAACTCACCTTGCTTGATTGAGGGGCTGTGTGTAGGAGCGAAATGTGGTCTTGGACTTCTTGTACCGTGACACTGTGAATGGAAGTTGAATGAGCAATGACCCGAGGGATCTGGACGGATCGCGGCTGCGTCAAGCGCTGTACAAGTTGGGGCGTGACGAGTCGCTTCGGCGCGAGTTGATGGGCTGGCTCGTCCGGGCGGAGGCTCGCTTCGGGAGAAGCGTACCGGTGCGAGACGTGATCACTGGCCCCATCATCGATGCTTTGCACGATGACGCCGACCGATATGAAAAAGTCATTTCGGACGGCACAAGGTTTGAGTTCTTGTACCGCACCAAGATCGCACGCGACTTCTTGCTGTCGCAACCCAGCGTGCCCGATCACGTATGGGAACCCCAAACGACCCGCCTTCTGACCCACCTGACTGAAACAAGTTCTGGAGACGTTCTGATTGGGGGCGCCTACTTCGGCGACCACGCAGTGCTCCTGGGGCGTCATCTCCATGCAGCGGGGAGGCGTGTCCACTGTTTCGAGCCTAACGATGACCAACGGGCCATGCTGGCTCGAAATGCGTCGCTGAATTCGCTGACAAACCTTGACATCCATTCCCTGGGTCTTTGGAATGAAAGTTCAGCGCGTTTGCGTTTGGCGGGATTCGACTCCTTTGCCACTGCCGTGCCTGCATCAGACGAACAGTCTGGATTCCAGACCATCACCATCGATGACTACATGGCGCGATCGGGCCGGACGCTTTCGGTGCTGATGTTGGATATCGAAGGGGCTGAATTGCAGGCCCTCCGTGGCGCGCGGAAGACCCTGGAGCGGGATCGGCCCTCCGTGGTCTTCGAAGTTCATCGTGAATATGTGGATTGGAGTGCCGGGCTGCAGTCCACCGAAATCTGTCGACTGCTGATCAACCAGGGCTACAGCCTGTTTGCAGTCAGAGACTTCAATACCAACCAAGACATGCGTGGAAGAAAGGTTGAGCTTGTGCCCGCGGCGACCGTGTACTTGGAGGGGCCGCCCCATGGGTTCAACATGTTGGCAGTCAGTGCAGACTTCCCGATCGATCACGCCATGTTTTCCATCATCGACGGCGTCAGCCCCAAACTGCTGTGGCACAAAGAGCCCGCTCTGCATCATCCCCGCGACTCCTGACCGCCTTGATGGCCGTTGCTGGACTGGATCAATCAAGGTGACTTAACCATGCCCCACGCCACCATCATCGGAGCCGCCGGTTTCGTTGGCGCGGCGCTCCATAGGCGGCTTCTGGAGTTGGGCTGGACTTGCGCGGTTCCCGCTCGCTCGTCAACATGGCCTTCCGGGCAGAAGCACGGGCATGTGTTTTATTGCGCGGGATTGACCGCCGACTATGCGATTCGGCCTGCCGATACGGTTGAAGCGCACGTGAGCCTCCTGTCCAGAGTCTTGCGCAAAGGGGGAATCGATTCGCTCGTTTATCTTTCGTCGACACGTTTGTATGACGGGCAGCCTCTGGAACGCGCTGGCGCCGAGGACGGTTCCTTTGTAATCGATCCGGGGCACAGTAGAAGCCTCTATGACCTGTCGAAGTTGCTCGGCGAAAACCTTTGCCGAGTGATGGGCTCCGGCAAGGCCCGAGTTGCTCGCTTGGCGTGTGTATACCGAGATGAATCAGATGCCGACGGATTCCTGCCCGGACTTCTGCGTAGAGTGCTCGCAGCCAGAAGCGGAACGACGTTGGTGGTTGATTCGTCGCCGAACTTCGAGCGTGATTACGTTCACTTGGATGATGTGGTGGAGGCCCTGATCAAGATTGCAGTCGACGGCCATCGCGACGTCTACAACGTGGCCAGCGGTGACAACGTGACGAATGCGTTGCTCGCCGAGGAGATAGAAGCATTGACAGGCGTGAAGCTGCACTTCAGCCGCAGCGACCAGCCCTCAGCGGCAGCATGTGTCGACAGGTCTCGTATGACCGAGGAATTGGGATGGAGACCCAGGCATCTGAAAGTCGCTCTTTTTGAATGGGCTCGTTGCCACAATCTCAAAGGGATGGTGAGCGCATGAAGATCGTCAACCTCGATTCAGCGCTGCTCGCGACATATGTGCGCCGTCAACTCCTGAATCTCCTTCCCGTGGAGGAAGGGCCGGACGCTGGGCTCATTGAGGTGCATCTGGCCGCCAGCCTGAAGAGGTTGGAGCGCTGCATCGACGGAGTGAAGATCTGGAAGCCCGGCCAACTCGACATCTTGCACTCATCCCAGTATTGCACCTTTCTGTACTACCTCGCCAACACGATATGGCGCGAAGAACGTGCAGCCAATGTCTGCACCAGACTGTTCTTGCTCAACAAGGCGCTCAACGGCATCGATTGCTTCTATGAAATCGAACTGCCCGAGGTCTTTTTCATAGGGCACTCTGTCGGAATCGTCCTCGCAAAAGCGACTTATGGGAATCATCTCGTGCTGTACCAGAACTCGACCGTAGGCAAAAACCATGGAGTCGCACCCGTGCTTGGCGATAGGGTGGTGATGTACCCGAATTCGGCGATCATCGGCCGCTGCAAGATTGGCAGCGGCAGCCTCATCTCGCAAGGTGTCAGCGTGCTGAACCAGGAAACTCCAGGCGAATCAGCCGTCTTTCAAGGTGACGGACGGAAATTGGCTTTCAAGCCGCTTGAGCGAAATGTGCTTGCCGACTTCTTTCGTGGACTCTGATAGCCGTTGCCTCTACAAGAAGTGAACGCCTCAATGACTAACGGCTGGACCGTCGGCTACGTGGCCAACATAGGCTACACCTACAGCTATTGCGCTGAACTCAACCCGCTGCGCGCGCTTGGCGCTGCTGCACGCCGGCTTTGCGTGCCCCGCCACTTTTGAGAACGCCGGTGAACTGGGCTTTTGCCAGAGGCTGAGCGTGAACCTGCACGCAACGGCCAGCGGTGTGCAGTGGGCTGGAACAGACTTCAACCCCCCCGGCGATGCCGTGGGATGATTCGAGACTATTGAGAGGCTTGACCATGACTGACGATTGGACCGCTGGCTACGTGGCTGATATCGGCTACACATATGGCTATTACACCGAGTTGAATCCGCTTCACGCTAGGCTTGCACTCCTGTACGCGGGCTATGCGTGTCCACAGGTTGAGACGGCGTGCGAGCTTGGATTCGGCCAAGGCTTGAGCGTCAACTTGCACGCGGCTGGAAGCGGGGTGAAGTGGTTCGGGACCGACTTCAATCCGGCGCAGACTGCCTTCGCTCACGAACTGGCCGCTGCCAGTCGCAGTACAGCCCAACTGCATGACGATTCCTTCGTCGAGTTTGCACAACGGGAGGACTTGCCGCAGTTTGACTACATCGGTCTTCACGGCATTTGGAGTTGGATCAGCGATGAAAACCGTGCAGTGATCGTAGATATCGTACGGCGTCGGCTCAAGGTCGGCGGTGTCCTGTACGTCAGCTATAACACTTTGCCCGGATGGGCTGCATTTGCGCCCATGCGACATCTGATGACTGAACACGCCAACGTGATCGGTTCTACCGGTTCGGGTATCGTGAACCGAATTGACGGAGCGATCGACTTCGCTGAGAAGTTGGCTGCAACCAACCCTGCCTACCTACGTGCCAATCTGCAGGTGGGTGACCGACTGAAGCGACTCAAGGGGCAGAACCGTCATTACCTGGCCCATGAGTACTTCAACCGAGACTGGCACCCCATGCACTTCGCCACCATGGCCAGTTGGTTGGAGCCGGCCAAAGTGCAGTACGCCTGCTCGGCCCATCTTCTCGACCACATCGAGAAAGTCAATTTGACATCGGACCAGCGGGCTCTCATGCGCGAAATCGCTGACCCTATGTTTCGCGAGAGCGTCCGGGACTTCATGGTCAACCAGCAGTTTCGGCGTGACTACTGGGTCAAGGGCGCGAGGCGCTTGTCACCACCCGAGCAGCGTGATGCGCTGAGGGCGGTCAGGGTGGTCCTTGCTGTTGCTGCAACTGATGTGCCTGACAAGGTCTCCACGCCGTTAGGAGAGGCCACACTCAACGTGAAGGTGATTGGCCCCTTGATGAAGACCATGGCTGATTTCAAGGCGCGCACTTTGGGAGAACTTGAACAGGAGTTCCAAGCGTCAGGGGTTACTTTCCCGAGCCTTCTTGAGGCGGTGATGATCTTGGTCGGCGCTGGGCGCCTGCAGGCCGTTCAGGACGAGGCAGCCATTGGAGAACGCATGGAGACAACTGCCCGGCTCAACTCACACCTGATGGGCAAGGCCCGAGCCAGTGCGGACATTGGATTCCTGGCCAGCCCGGTGACAGGCGGTGGAGTTGGAGTCGGCAGGTTCTTTCAGCTCTTCCTTGCCGCGCGGGCTGAAGGTCTGAGTGAGCCCTCTGAATGGGCTCGTTTTGCCTGGAACACGCTCAAGATCGAGGGTCAGCGCATGTTGAAGGATGGCGTCAGGCTAGACAGTGACGCCGACAACTTGGCAGAGTTGGGCCGTCAAGCCCAAGACTTTGCGCAGCGTTATTTGCCAGCACTGCGAGCCCTTCAAGTAGCCGGTGAAGTGCCTACGAAGAAGTGAAGATCCTTCTCGTCCACCAGAACTTCCCCGGACAGTTCAAGTTCCTGGCACCCGCGCTGGTTGAGCGTGGCCATGAGGTCACGGCTACCACGATGCAGAAAGTGGTGGAGCCTCAGTGGAAGGGCGTGCGTCTGGTGCCCTATGCTGCCGCTCGGGGTACCACCGCGGGGGTGCACCCCTGGGTGGCTGACCTGGAGACCAAGACCATCCGTGGCGATGCCTGTTTTCGTGCGGCATTGAAGATGCGCGCCGAGGGCTATGCACCCGATGTGATCGTGTCCCACCCCGGTTGGGGTGAAAGCCTGTTCCTGAAGGATGTGTGGCCTGCCGCCCGCTTGGGCATCTATTGCGAGTTCTTCTACCGTTCGCAAGGAGCCGACACGGGGTTTGACCCGGAGTTTGTGAACCCTGATGAAGGCGATGTGTGCCGCCTGCGCTTGAAGAACCTGAACAACCTGCTGCACTTCGAGATGGCCGATGCCGGCCTGTCACCCACTCACTGGCAGGCCAGCACTTTCCCTGAGCCTTTTCGCGGCCGCATCACCGTGGTGCATGACGGCATTGACACTGATGCGCTGGCGCCCAACCCCCGTATCGCGCTCACCGTGCGCACGGCCGATGGTCGCCAGCTCACGCTGACCCGCCAGGACGAGGTGGTGACCTTCGTCAACCGCAACCTGGAGCCCTACCGGGGATACCACGTCTTCATGCGTGCATTACCGGAACTGCTTCGCCGGCGCCCCAAGGCACGGGTGCTCATCGTGGGGGGCAACGATGTGAGCTACGGCGCTCGCCCACCGGAAGGCACGACCTGGAAGGATATCTTCATTGCCGAAGTACGCGGCCAGATCCCGGACGAAGACTGGGCGCGGGTGCACTTTCTTGGCCACCTGCCGCACCACCTGTTCACCGGCCTGCAGCAACTGTCCAGTGTGCACGTCTACCTGACCTACCCCTTCGTGCTCAGCTGGAGCCTGCTTGAGGCGATGAGCTGCGGCTGCGCCATCGTGGCCAGCGACACCCAACCCTTGTACGAGGCCATTCGTCACCGGCAGACCGGGTGCCTGGTGAACTTCTTCGACGGCGTTGCGTTGGTCGACGAGGTGTGCTCTTTGCTGGACAACCCGCAGGAGCGCGCGCGGCTGGGGGCCGCCGCAAGAGACTTTGCCCGCCAACACTACGACTTGAAAACAGTTTGCCTGCCCAGGCAGGTGAATTGGGTAGAAGGGTTGGCTGGATGATGCGCCCCCACAGCGCACATGCTCACAGCTTCTGAACTGTTGGAAGACCGCCTGTCGGTGGCGTTGGCGTCGCCGGGG
>CAYSOD010000126.1:0-9034 GCA_964432385.1 uncultured Rubrivivax sp. | reverse complement strand
CTTGTAGCCCTCCACCGCGCGCGCTTCATAGGTGGCGATGAAGGCCGAGCCGATGTAGGCGAAGTCCGCGCCCATGGCCTGCGCCGCCAGGATGGCACCGCCCGAAGAGATGGCGCCTGAGAGCGCCACCGGGCCGCCAAACCACTCGCGGATCTCGGCCACCATGGCAAACGGGCTCTTCACACTGGCGTGCCCGCCGGCCCCGGCCGCAACGGGAATCAGCCCGTCGGCGCCCTTGTCGATGGCCTTGTGGGCAAAGACGTTGTTGATCACGTCGTGCAGCACCACGCCGCCCCAGGCATGCACGCCCTGGTTGACATCCTCACGGGCGCCCAGGCTGGTGATGATGATGGGCACCTTGTACTTGGCGCACACCTGCATGTCGTGCTCCAGCCGGTCGTTGCTCTTGTGCACGATCTGGTTGATGGCAAAGGGCGCGGCCGGTGATTCCGGGTGTGCCTTGTCATGCGCGGCCAGGGCCTCGGTGATCTCGGCCAGCCACTCGTCCAACTGGGAGGCGGGGCGGGCATTGAGCGCCGGCATCGAGCCCACCACGCCGGCCTTGCACTGGGCGATCACCAGCTTGGGGTTGCTGATGATGAACAGCGGCGAGCCGATGAGGGGAAGGCGCAGGTTCTGCAGGAGGGGAGGGAGGGTGCGGGCGGGTGCGGTCATGGTTCCAGCTTACCAGCAACAGGCCGTACCTCGAGCCTCAGCAGCGGTCCGCGCGGTGCGCGGTGCACCTAGACTCTGAGGACCTGACCCTCTGTCCTGACCCCGCCCGACAACCCCTCCACCGACGCCAGCACTCCCCCATGCTCCGCATCGCCATCGTGGGCGCCGGTCCGGCCGGCACGTCGGCCGGTTGCCATCTGGCGCGCCAGGGCAGCGAGGTGGTGCTGTTCGACAAGGCGCTGTTTCCACGGGACAAACCCTGCGGCGACTGGCTCACGCCGCTGGCCCTTGGGGAGATCGCCCGGTTGGGCCTGACCCCAGAGCTGCTGCGAGAGCGCGCAGGCGCCTCGGCGGTGATCACCTCCACCGTCCTGCGGGCACCAGGAGGCCGGTACAGCCGCTTTGGCATCGGTGACCCGGGCCCACCTGCAGGTTGCTGCGTGCCGCGCCAGCGCCTGGACGCTCTGCTGCTGGCCCAGGCGCTCGAGGCAGGTTGCAGCTTCAGGCAACAAGCGCTGGCGAGGGTGGACGCAGCAGAGCCAACGCTAGCCGGGTTCGATGTGGTGGTCGACGCCCGGGGGTCGGCCGCGGGCAACGCCAATGCGGCTGGCTTGCGCGGCTACTGGCAGGTGCCACGCACGCCAGCCATCGACGCACTGGCCCACGAGGTCTCGATCCGCGCCGACCCGCGTTGCAGGCGAGGCTACGGCTGGGTCTTCCCCGTGGACGTGCAGCCCGACGTGGTGACCTTCAATATCGGGGTGGGGTTGTGGAAAGCGGACATCCGGCCTGGGCAGGGTCCGCGGGAGCAACTGGCGCGCTTTCTCGCCCAGGATCCTGTGGCACGCCGCCTCGACCAGCAGGCCACCCACCGTTCCAAAGCTCAGGGCTTTCCGCTGGCCATGGGCGGCTGGAGCACCCGGGTGGGTCAAGGCAAGGTGCTGAGGATCGGTGACGCCGCCCATTTGGCGGATCCGCTGACCGGTGACGGCATCGGCAACGCCCTGCTCAGTGGCAGGCTGCTGGCCGAAGTGGTGGCGTCAGGACCGACCCGGCACAGCGCTGGGTCGGCCGGGCCCGCCTGGGCGCAGGCCTGGCAGACGTGCTTTGAGCAGACCCTGCAGCCAGAGCTGCGCCGGGCGTGGTGCCTGCGCCGGCTGTTGGAGCCCACTCTCGCCAAGAACCTTGCTGCACTGGCCTTGGCATATGGGCCTGCGCGTTTACGCGAGAGCCTGCACGCCGCCCTGTTTGGTGCGAGCACCTACCGCGACGCCCTGTTCTGAGACTTCCCAGCCTTCTGAACACCGCCAAGTGCCGGACGGTGCCCGGCCCGGGCCTCCAGCGCTCAAGTGGCTGGCAATTGGGGCGTCACACCAGGCGGCAGCCGCCAGCTCTCCTGCAGCGATGGTGGCAGGGCGAAGGACTCCGCCATCCAGACCTTCTCCGACTCCCAGACACGGCGGACGATGCGGGTGAACATCGCCTCGGCGGCCCGCCTGCCCATGGGCAGGCTTTCAAAGCCCTCCACGACAGCCTCGACCACGTCCATCACGCCGTGCCAGAAACTTTCCTTGACGTGCGACGGTTCGTCAGGCTCGATACCCAGCAGGACGAGGTCCTGCGGATCCATCAACTGGCACATCATCTCTCTGGGCAGCGCACGCAGCAGCAGCGGCATCTCATCCTGCATCCAGTCCAGCAGGGCTTTCGTGAGGGCCTGACCCTCGGGGCTGGCGCCCTTGCGGCGGGCCTTGATGAGCTCGAAGACCCGCTGCGCTTCTGCGTAGGAGTGCACCAGGTACTCGTCCTTGACGCCCATGACGTGGCCGATGACGCTCCAGGCATGCACGTAGGCCTCGCGCTCTTCGTCGCTGACCGCCACCTCCAGCCGATCCATGCTGCGCAGGCCCACGTAGGAGAAGGTCAGGATCACGAAGGCCATGGACTCCTGGTTGATCGGCCGCCCCCGGGCCGGGATTGGAGGAGTGGAAGCAGCAGCCTGTGCCGGGCTGCCAGGTGTGGGGGCGGCGGCTGCCCGGGCCCGACCCCGCTGCAAGATCAGGTGGCGCACTGCCGCGTGCATCAGGCGCACGCGCTGGCTGTGGTTCACCCCAAGGCCCCCTCGCCTCATGCCGCCGGGCTGCATCACCGACACCACCATGGCGGAGGTCTGCAGGATGCGCTCGGCCACGTGGTCCTTGAGCTGGGTGGTGCTGGCCAGCACCGGTACGTCCAGCGCGTCAAGGTAGCACTCCGGCAGGCTCGCGCAGCACAGGATCACGCTGGCCAGCAGGCCATGGCGAGAGAACAGGTCCTCGGCCATGGCGATCTTCTTCATGTCCGCCCAGGCAGGCAGGTCGTCTGTCTGGTCCATGTAGGCGTCGACGATCTTGCGGACTTCTTCAGGCACGGGCAGGCTGGGGTCACTCCGGCGCTTGGGGTCCATCAGGAGGCAGTTGACGCCGTCGACGGCGCCGGCCTCGTAGACCGCACGCACGACCTCGTCGGCCAGCGGGTCCATCTCCTGTCGCATCGCGTCCAGCGCTTGGTCAGTCCAGTTCAAGCTGCTCACTTTCGGGCTCTCCGTGCGGGGGGTTCGTGTTCAGGGGGCCAGCGTGGCCGACAGGGTCTCCAGGTGGGCCTGGGCCCGCACCAGATCAGGCGTGGGGGTGTGGTCGGGCATGTCGTGAATGGCCTGCCTCAAGACGTCCAGCGCCTGCGCGCCATCGCCCCGGCGGGACCGCCACACCGCCCAGTCACACGCCGCTCGCAAGGCAAACACGCGGTTGCCTTGCTGCAAGGCCGTCTCCAGGGCCCGCTGCAGCGGCACCTCGACAGCGGCCGGATCGACGGGGCTGCCAGACTCGGCCCACTGCGCGTGAATGCGGACTTCGATCCGGTCCACCTCGGCTGCGGCCATTTCCTCTCCGCCTTGAGCGATCAGGGTTCGCGCGTCAGCCAGACGCTCCAGCGCCTTCATGGGGTCGCCCGCTTCGGCCTCCACCTCCGCCAGCATGGCCAGGAAGTAAGGCACGACCATGCCGCTGCCGATGGCGCGGATGGTGGTGAGCGCCTGCTCGATCTGGCCAGCGGCTTCCTTCAAGGCCACGCCCTGGTCGGCCGCAGCCCGGCCGGCGAACAGCATGCCCCAGACCACCCAAAAGCCCAGGGCCTGCTGGTTCGAGTGCGCGATGGTGGCGTCGGCATGTCGGGCCATGCCCTCGCGGTCGCCGCGGATGTGGTCCAACCAGGCAGCGCACCCCAGGGCGTAAGCCAGGCTGAACGGGTGCCGCAGCCGCTGCGCAAGTTCCAGCGCCTCGGCCGACATGGTCAGCGCGGCCTGGGTGTGGCCGCGCAGGTACAGCACCATGGCTGCCACTGACCGCGAGGTGACCCCCACATCCTGCGCCGTGAGGTGGGCGTTGGCGTGGTGCAGCTCGGGGAGGTAAACGTCCAGCGCAGCGTCCAGATGGGTCTGGGCCCGGTCCAGGTGCCCCTGGTAATAGTGGCTCAGCCCCAGAGCGAAGTCGGACTCGAGCTTCATGGCGCTGTCACGCTGCTCCTCGGCCAGGGTCATCAGGCGCCGCGCGAAGGACATGCCTTCGTGCTGGTCTCCCTTGACCAGGTAGAACGCCCACATGCCCCACAGCACCCAGAACAACTGCGGCGTGGGGCCCAGGCGCTCGGACACCTCTTGTGCGCGCTGGTAGGCCTGGGCGACGTCGGGCGCTGCCCAGCCGTTGCGGATGGTCAGGGCCACGCCCAGCGTGGCGAACGTGGCCAGTTCCAGCAGGTCTCGGTCCGGCGAGGGGGGCAGCTCGCTCAGGGATTCCAGACCCTGCCGCAGGTGCGACTCGGCCTCCACCGTGGCCGAAGCCGCCACGGCGCGCCGACCGGCGTCCAACCACAGCGGTGCAGCCTTGTCATGCTCCCCGGCCCGGGCCCAGTGCTGAGCCAGGCGCTCGGCGTGGCCAGCCCCGGCCCCGGCCTCGGAGCGCGACATGGCCTCGGCCACGCGGCGGTGGTACTGCTGGCGCACACGCTTGAGCAGGGAGTCGTAGGCAGCGTCCTGGATCAGCGCGTGCTTGATTCGAAAGCCCTGGTCGGTGGCGTAGATGAAGCCCGAGGCCACCAGCTCCTCGATGCCCTTTACGAGAGTGACTTCCTCATCAGGCAGCAGCTCCATGAGCATGTCGATGGTCCACTGCCGGCCGATGACCGAACCCAGTTGCACGACGAGACGCGCTGCAGGTGTGAGGCGGTCCAGGCGGGCCATCAACAGATCGTGCAGCGACGCCGGCACCAGGGAGTCGGGCAGCCGGCCGTACACCAGACCACGACCTGCGCCGCCTTCTTGCAGGTAGCCCGACTCGAGGAACATCCGCGTCATCTCCTCGATGTACAGCGGGTTGCCCTCGGTCTTTTCCACCAGGACCGACATCAAGGCGGGCGGCAGGGGCTGCCCGCCTGTGAGTTCGCCGATGAGGGCGGCCGTGTCGCTGGGTGACAGCTGGCTCACGTGCACCGACATCACGGCCTCGTTGCTGAGCCAGGGCGCGGAAAAGCCAGAGCGCGAGGTCATCACGATGAGCATACGCAGGCCGGCCAGCTGCGCCAGCACGCTGCCGATCAGCTCCACCGTGGTGGCGTCAGACCAGTGCAGGTCTTCCAGCAGCAGCAAGGTCGGGCTTTGGACAGCGCTCGCCCGCAGCATGGTGCCGAAGGTAGCGATCGTCTTTTGCCGATGGGTCAGCGGGTGCAGCCGCAGCGGCTCGTAACCCGGGGGCATGGGCAGGCCAAAAAACTCCGCCACGATGGGCAGCGCGGCTTCGTCCTGACACCCCAGCTCCTGCAGCACGGCGCGCAGCCGGGAGTGTTGCTCGGCGGCAGGCAAGGCCTCTGCTCCCATGTGGTACGCCCGCAGGCCGCGCACCACGGGGTACAGCGCGGTCTGGCTGTAATACGGCGAGCACCAGCATTCGATCAGGTCACCCGTCCCGCGAATCAGACGCCGAAACTCCGAGAGCATCCGGGACTTGCCCACGCCCGGCTCTCCCGTCAGGAAAACGGCGCGTCCATGGCCGTCGGCAGCTGAGCGCCACAGGTCCTGCAGCGTATCGATGGTCTGGCCGTGGCCGATGTAGGGTGACAGCAGGGCTGAGGAGGCCTGCACGCGGTCGCGGGCTTGCGTGGCCGCGTGCACCACAAAAACCTCCTGCGCCTCGGCAACCCCCTTGACCTGGTGGGAGCCCAGGCTTTCCACGTCGAAGTAGCCGGCCACGAGACGCTGGGTCGCGCTGCTGATGGCCACGGTGTCGGGCCCCACCACCGACTGGATGCGCGCCGCGATGTTGGTGGTCGACCCCATAGCGTCGGCGGTGGCGTCGGCACCGAACTCGCCAATCACGGCCAGCCCGGTGTGCACGGCCGCGCGCACCGCCAGGCGCACGCCATATCGGCGCTGCACCTCGGGCGACATGGCAGACACGCCCTGCACGATGTCCAAGGCCGCTTGCACCGCACGGCGCGGTGCGTCCTCATGGGCCACGGGGTAGCCGAAGTACACCACGATGCCGTCGCCCTGGAACTGCGCTGGCGTGCCGTCGTGCCGACGCACGATGTCGGAACACACCTGCCGGTAGTCGCGGATCATGTCGCGCAGGTCTTCCGGGTCCAGCTTCCGGGAGATGCTCACCGACTCGACCAGGTCGCAGAAGATGACCGACATCTGCCGCCGCTCCCCCTGGCTGGAGGCGGCGTCGCGGCCGGCGCTCGCGGGCCGCGACGCTGCCGGCACCAGCGAGCCCGACGTCTGGCCCGAGGGGTTGTGGCCGGTGCCCGCCTGGCTTGAAGCCGTGGGGGACGTGAGGGCGCGACCAGACAAGGTATCGGCTTGGGTCTGCGAAGCCGGGGAACCAGAGCCGCCAGCAGCCCCAGGCGCCGCTGGGGCCAGCGAGGTGCCGCACTCCGGGCAGAAGCGCGCCTTGGGCGGCGCCGGCGCGTGGCAGGCGGGACAGCTGCGCGGCTGCGGGGTGCCGCACTCAGGACAGAACTTGGCTCCCGGGGTCAGCGAGACCTGGCACTGCACGCACTGCATCAAAGGCTCCTCAGGGGTTGGGGTGCCGCGGGTAGAGGCGCGTCACCACTGGAGCGCTCCAGCCGCCCGGGCGGCAGTTCCAGATCATCGGGGAGGTCGGGCAACGCGTCCAGAGGAAGTTGCGGCCAGAGATGGTGGGCCCGGTGGCGGTACAGGATCAGCATGGGTTGCTGGCCGAAGAGCCACGCGCCCCAACGAAGGGTCATGGCTCCGCCCGGCAACGCGAAAGTGCCCAGGCGGCCCGCCCGGGCGTGCAGCACGTGGTGAAAGCAGAACCCGGAGATGCCAATGCTCAGCCGAAGCACCACCCAGTACACGGCAAAGGCGGCCGGTGCCAGGCAGGCCACGCAGACGAACAGCGCGGCCCGCAGGAGGTGTCCTGGGCCCAGGGCCGCACGCAGGCCCTTCTCTCGCACCCAGGCCAGGGTGGAACGCTCGGGGACAGTGAGGGCGAGCCAAAACGCGAGGTGCGCGGGCGCGGCGATCAGGTCTCGCTCAGGATCTCCAGGGCCTGCGTTGAATCGATGGTGGCGCAGATGGAGCACGCGGTGTTCCCGGTAACCCAGCGCCCAAGGGGTCTCGAGCACCGCGGCCAGGCGGAAGAAGGCGTTGAGGCCGCCGGGATGGCAGCGGTGCATCATCTCGTGCAGCGCCAGCGCCAGCCTCACGTAGACCAGGGGCACAGCCACCGCCAGGGCCCACAGAGGCAGGGCGCCCAGCGCGCTGAAACCCAGCACGACGTAGAGCGCCATGCTCCACAGAAAGGTCTGCCATCGGGGATCCGAAGGCCGGGCCAGGCGGCCGGGCCACTCGAGGCTGTCAGTTCCAGGCATGGAGCAATAGGCATACTCAAGACGACAAACCCGCATCTTGCCTCAAGCGCCCTGCCGCACAGGCTGGTGAAGAATCAGCATTCCCTCAAGGCCGTGAGACCTTCCGCCATGCCCTTCTTACCCACCCGCACCGTCGTTGGTGCCCTGCTGGAGTTCCAGGGGGCCTGGCAGGCCCTGGAGCCGGTGATGGCGCAAGCGCCGCACCACCGCCCGCCGGTGCACCCGGTGCTGTACATCAAGCCCGCCAATACCTGGGCGCGTCACGGTGACCCCGTGCTGCTGCCACCGGACGTGGCCGAGGTGGAAGTGGGCGCCACGCTGGGCGTCAGCTTCTCGCGTGCGGCCTCAAGGGTGAGTGCGGCGCAGGCGCTGGACTTCGTGTCGGGCTACTGCGTGGTCAACGACGTGACGGTGCCGCACCTTGACGTCCCCAAGCCTGCCCTGTTGCGCCCGCCGATGCGCCAGAAGTGCCGTGACGGCTTCTGCCCCATCGGCCCCTGGGTGAGCGCCGACGAGCTGCGCGACCCGGGCGCTTTGGAGATTCGTTCCTACGTCAACGGAGAGCTGCGCCAGCGCAGCCACACCGGCCAGTTGCGCCGCAACGTGGCCCAGCTCATCGCCGACGTCAGCGAGTTCATGACGCTGGCGCCGGGCGACCTGCTGCTCATTGGCGTGGACGCGCAGCCTGCGCGGGCCCGGGTGGGCGACACCATGGCGGTAGAAATCGATGGCATCGGCCGGCTGGAAAACCCGCTGCAAGCCGAAGTCGCCACGCTGCAGGAGGCCGTATGAAGAGCGCACGGGTGTTCTTTGGCGGTGCCGTGCATGAGGCCACGCCGGCCCACGAGGCCACCACCGCCCACGGCGACCCGTCGTCGACCGCCAGCCGCCTCCAACTGCGCCTGGCCGACGGCCGCGTGGTGGACGAATCCCAGGTGATGTGGCTGGCGCCCTTTGAGCCGCGCACCATCTTCGCCTTGGCGCTGAACTACGCCGACCATGCACAGGAGCTGGCCGCCAAGTCCTCCGCCGAGCAGGGCACGTTTCTGCAAGCGCAGCGCAGCGAGCCGGTGGTGTTTCTCAAGGGGGCCAACAGCGTGGTAGGCCACCACGGGCTGACACGTCGACCCGCCGACGGCGAGTTCATGCACTACGAGTGCGAGCTGGCCGTGGTGATCGGCCGCGAGGGCAAGCGCATCTCGCGGGCCCGCGCCATGGACTTCGTGCGCGGCTACACCGTGGCCAACGACTACGCGATCCGCAACTTCCTGGAGCCCTACTACCGGCCCAACCTGCGCGTGAAGAGCCGCGATGGCGGCACCGCGCTCGGCCCCTGGCTGGTGGACCGCGACGACATCGCCGACCCCATGAACCTGGCGCTGCGCACCGAGGTCAACGGCCGCGTGGTGCAGGAAGGCCACACCGGCGA
>CAYSOD010000125.1:6732-9188 GCA_964432385.1 uncultured Rubrivivax sp. | reverse complement strand
AAACCGGCCTGGTCGAACACCCAGGCCATCTCCACGTGGGAGTTGACCCCCTGCTAGCGCAGCACGGCCACCTTGGGGCGGGCGGTGAGCAGCCCGGGCGCCGCAAGCCCGCGCGTGGAGCGGGTCCACCACTGGGAGAAACTGGTGCAGTGCCTTTCCACCAGAGGGAACAGCCGAGGTGCGGGGTCGCACTTCGCAGCGCGGGGCAGCCATGCATCCAGATGGGGCTCCGCCACACTGCGCACCTTGCGCGCAAGGGTCAAGGCCTGAACCAGGCCAGCGGCGTCCACCCACCAGCGCCTGGGCGCCACCGCCGCCATGGCCGCCTCCACCCAACGCCAGCGGGCCTCGGGCCAGGGCCAGGCCTCGTGATGCTCCCGCAGGTACACGCCCACCACCTCAACGTCCACAGGCAGATCTGCTGGTGGTGGGCGCAGCGCCCAGGGGTGCACCAGCCAGACCTCCCGGCCCCGCAGTTGCTCGCGATCAGCTGACGAGGGCTCGCGCAGCCCCAGATCGGCAGGCGGTACGTGCAGCAGCATCGGCTCGCCGAATGTCTCCAGATCGAAGAGGGGGGCCTGCGCGGCGGCCGGTGATCGACCAGGGCGAATCGCAGGCGCCCGGTCTGCCAGATGTGCCGCTCGGGCCATGCGGTCCAGCGCCTCGTAGCTCTGGTCGACCACCGTACCCGGGCTGTGCCAATGCGCCGGCGCGTAGCGCGCCACGTTCTCCGCATTGAACAGGTAGGGCTTGTGGCTGCCGGTGCCGGCCACCCATTGCCAGCTCAGGTGGTTGCTCGCCAGGTCGCCGTCCAGCAGATGCGCCACCATCCAGTCCGCTCCGGCGCGCCAGTGCACATGGCGCACATGCACCACATAGCTGGCCAGCCACATGCGGGCATGGTTGTGCAACGTGCCCGTCGCGTAGAGCGTGCGCACCGCCTCGTCCACCACTGGCACGCCCGTGCGCGCCTGGCGGATGTCGGCCGGCAGCTCCCGGGCATAGGTGTCTTCAGGGCGCGGGCCGGCATGGATGGACGACAGGATGCCATCACCCATGTGGCCCCAGGCATGGCGGAAGAACTCGCGCCAGCCCAGCTCGAACACCAGCTTGTGCTGCACCTCCAGCGGCCCGCGCTCCAGCACGCCGGCCAGCACTTCGGGCAGCGTCACCAGCCCGTGGGTGATGTAGGGCGACAGGCCGGTCACCGCGCCCTGCAAATGGTTTCTGGTACGGGCGTAGGCGGCCGGCCTCACACGCGCCACGCGCTCCAGCGCGGCGATGCGGGAGGGCTCCAGGAGATGGGAAGGTGGCGCGTCATCACTGGCGTGATTGGGGCGCGATGACGGATGCGGGCCAGGGTGCGGCAGGGACATGCGCACAGAATAAGCCACCCTCTCTACAGCGTGTGTTCCACATGATGAAGCTCGTCAGCTACAACATCCAGTACGGCAAGGGCAAGGATGGCCGTTTCGACCTCGGCCGCATCGCCGCCGCGCTGCAAGGCGCCGATGTGATCGCCCTGCAGGAGGTGGAGCGCCACTGGCCGCGCTCGGGCGACCAGGACCAACCGGCCGAGATTGCTCGCCTGCTGGGCGGGCAGTACCACTGGGTCTATGGCCCCGGCTTCGACGTGGACGCCAACGGCGGTGCGGCAGGCGCCCGGCGTCGCCAGTTCGGCAACATGGTGCTGTCGCGCTGGCCCGTCCTGTCGTCGCGCCACCACCTGCTGCCCAAGATGGGCCTGACGCGGCAGTTCAGCCTGCAACGCTCGGTGATCGAGGCCGTCATCGCCCCGCCCGGCTCGACCCCACTGCGCGTGCATTCGCTGCATCTCAGCCATGTGGGCGACGGCGACCGCGCCGCCCAGGTGGAACGCCTGCTGCAGCTTCACCGTGAAGCTCCCCTGGAAGGCGGCGCCTGGTGCGGCACCCACGCGGATAGCGACTGGACACTGGGCCTGCCACCTCCGCCCATGCCCTCGGACGCCGTCTACATGGGCGACTTCAACCTGGCACCGGACTCACCGCTCTACACCCGGCTCGTAGGCCCCTGGTCGCCCGACTACGGCCGCATGAGCCATCAGGGCGGGCTGGTGGACTCATGGGTGGCCGCGGGAGGCGCCGAGCACGACCCCGCTGCCTGGACCTGCGACAGCTGCGAACCACCCCAGCGCCACCGGCGCATCGACCACTGCCTGCTCAGCACGGAAATGGCCCACCGCGCACGCCGCTGCTGGATCGACCACTCGGCCCTGGGCTCGGACCATCAGCCCTTGTGGGTGGAGTTGGAGGGGTGAGGGCTGCTTTCAGCGTCTTGAAGCGGCGGCGTGAGCAGCAGCTGCAGCCGTCATCATGGAGGCGTGCAGGAATCCCAGTTGTGGCCTCTGCCCGTGGGGCGCACCGGGTGGCACTGAAAAGAAGCTCTCATTCCAGGGCAGCGCAACGGTCTGTCTG
>CAYSOD010000125.1:0-6632 GCA_964432385.1 uncultured Rubrivivax sp. | reverse complement strand
TACCGCCATATGCCAATTCCTGCAGGACACATCCAGATGGAAAGACATGCATCGTTGTTCCGAAACGGCCGTAACCAGGCGGTGCGCATCCCGCGAGAATTCGAGTTCGAAGGCAGCGAAGTGTTGATGCGTAAGGAGGGCAACCAACTCATCCTCACGCCCGTTCGCAAGAGTCGGCTGCTTGACTTGCTGGCGTCTTGGGGCCCCTTGGACGAGACGGTGCCAGAAGTTCAGGACCTGCCGCTGCAACAGCGGGCAGATCTCTGATGGCCGGTCCGAGCTGGATGCTGGACACCAACGCGCTGTCCGAACTGATCCGAAACCCAGCGGGGAACTTGACGCAACAACTCGCGCAGGTGGGCACAGATGGGATTTGCACAAGCGTGATGGTGGCCTGCGAGCTGCGCTTCGAAGCCCGGCGCCGTGGGTCGCCCACCTTGACGGCGCGGGTGGAGCAACTCCTCGAAGCGATGGCCATATTGCCTTTCGATGCGCCCGCTGATGAGCACTACGCGGACATTCGCGCTGATCTGGAGCGCGCAGGCACGCCCATCGGCAGCCACGACCTGCTGATCGCCGCCCACGCCCGCTCGCTCGGTCTGACCTTGGTGACGCACAACGTGCGCGAGTTCTCCAGAGTGCCCGGGCTATCGGTGACGGACTGGCAGGTCTGACCTGCAGGCACCTCGCCCCTGGTGAAGTGCGAGGCCGAGGGCGGCCCTGGGCTGGGCGCGCTCTTCAACCTTCTTCCGCGGCGGAAAAGGTGCTGAGCGGATTGCAGGGCGCAGCCCGCTCCCTCGAGGTCATGTCTCCGACTTGACTGACCCTTCGTCAACCCATCGTCAATCCACCGCTGCCACCACCTCGACCTCCAGCATCAGGTCCTCGTGCACCAGTCCAGGCGTCGCCACCAGGGTGCTTGCGGGCAGGTGCTGGCCAAGGTGTCGCGCCCGGACTTCGCGAAAAGCCTGCAGACGAGAGGCCGTCAGGTCGCGCATGTAGATGTTCATCTTGACCACGTGCTCCAGTGTGGCGCCCGAGGCAGCCAGCGCCACTTTCAGGTTGTGGAAGACCTGTTCGGCCTGCTCGGCCATCGTCCGGCCGACCACGTTGCCCTGCTCGTCGAAGGCCACCTGTCCCGAGACGAACACGAGCCTGCCGCCAGTGACGGTGGCGACGTGGGAATAGTTGCCACGCGACAAGCCTGGGGGATTCGTGAATTGCGTTGCCATGGTGATTCCTCTCAGCACCCGTTAACGCCGGCCCACCAGCGGGCCAGCTTCGATTCAGACACGTCGCGCGCGACGCGGTCCGGATATATCAAGATGTTAGGGCGCAGTCACTGAACGGGGGCTGCGCTGGACCACACAGATGAGGGCGCCGGCAGCGAGTCGGGTTTGATGTTGCTGACGTTGTGCCGCGATGGACCGGCCGCTACATAGCGGCTACATGACCACCGTTTACGCTGCGGAAAAGAAAAAGGACCTAGGTGCCGAAGCATCTAAGTCCTTGTTCCGCTTACGCTATTTTGGCTCCCCGACCTGGGCTCGAACCAGGGACCTACGGATTAACAGTCCGGCGCTCTACCGACTGAGCTATCGAGGAATCGAGCCCCGGATTATAGACAGGAAACAAGCAGCTCCCAGCCACCTCCTGTCGAGTGCGAAACCGGGGGCCCGCCCCCAAGACCAGCAGTTCCTGGTCACGCCTTTTTCAGCCGCTCGTTCTGCGGGAACATGGCCCGCTTGGCTTCGTCGTCCATTTCGGTCTTGAAGCTGTGGCGCTGGCGCAGGGCTTCCACGCGGGCGGCGGCAGGGCGGGCGTTGATCGTGTCCAGCAGGCGCTTGACGTGGGGGTAGCGCTCGAAGGCTTGCTGGTCGCCCATGACGTAGGGCACGAGGCGGGCCCAGCCCCAGAAAGCCATGTCCGCGATGCTGTAGCTGTCACCTACGAGCCAGGGACGCGTGCTCAGACGCTCGTCCAGGATCTTCCAGTGGCGGTCGGCCTCGAAGTCGTAGCGGTTCAGGGCGTAGTCCTTGGGCTCGGGCGCCGCCATGCGGAAGTGCACGGCCTGCCCGCTGTAGGGGCCGATGCCGCTGGCGATGAACATGAGCCAGCTCAGCGCCTCGGCCCGCTCGGGCGAGGTCAGGTTGGTGGGCACAAAGCGCGCATGTTTGTCGGCCATCCACAGCAAGATGGCGTTGCTGTCGAACATCACCACACCGTCATCGTCGAGGGCCGGGACCTTGGCATTGGGGTTGACAGCTTTGAAGGCGCTGGTGTGCTGCTCGCCTTTGCGGGTATCCACAGGCACCGCCTCGTAGGGCAGGCCCAACTCCTCCAGCAGCAGGGCCACTTTCATGGGGTTGGGGGCGAGGTTGTAATAGAACTTGAGCATGGGTCGTCGCGGGCTGCAAGCCCGGCTAAAAGTCAAGATGACAGCGGCGAGTGTGGCACGCCGTGCGGACACCCTCCGCGGCAGCGGCCCGGGCGCTGGGGCCTCAAGCGGAGAACCCGCGCAAGCGCCGGTAGATCTCCACGGCGTAGCTGTCAGTCATGCCAGCCACGAAGTCGGTGACGGTCAGCAGGCGCTGATAGCGACCCTGGCTGGACGCGACCTTCAGCCCAGCGGGGATCAGCCCCACCAGCATGCGCGCGCGCTCGGAGGCGCCCGTGTCGGCAGCCACACGTTCCATGGCGTCACACAGGGCCTGCAGCAGCCAGCCGATGATCTCGAAACCGGCCACCTGCAGCTCCAGCTTGGAGCGCTCGTCGTACAAGCGGTCAGCCGCCAACTGCTTGAAGCAGCGGAAGCTCTGCGCGCCCTCGACGTGATCCAACAAGGGCTGGTCGAAGCGGCCCGTCAGGATGTCGTCATGCCGGTCCTTGAACACGCGGGCCACGCGGTCCACCAGCACGCCGATGGTCACGGCGCGCAGGTATTCGGCCTGGTGCTGCGGGTCTTGCAAGCCGTCGGCGCGGGCGCGGTGCACGGCATCGATGAAGGGCGTGTGCAGAGCGCGCAGTTCCTCCAAGGTGATGTGCCCGGACTTGGCGCCGTCCTCGATGTCGATGACGCTGTAGCAGATGTCGTCAGCCGCCTCCACCAGAAAGGCCAGCGGATGGCGCTTCCAGCTCCACAGGCCTTGGGCCCGCAAGCCCAAGCCCTGCGCCAGCTCGGCGAAGGTCTCGCGCTCGCCCTGCATGAAGCCGAACTTCCGCCGGCTCACCCCCGCGCCAGGCTGCAGGCCGCTGGCGGCGTCACAGGGGTACTTCGCAAAGGCCCCCAGGGTGGGCCAGGTCAGCTGCAGGCCGCCCGGCTGTTCGGCGTGCTGCAGCCGCACCACCGTGCGAAAGCCCTGCGCGTTGCCCTCGAAGTGCAGCAGATCGGCCTGCTCGACCGGCGACAGGCCGTCCACCCAGATCCGTCCCGGGCCGCTGAAGTACTCCTGGATGGCCGCCTCGCCGGCGTGGCCGAAGGGTGGGTTGCCGATGTCGTGCATCAGGCAGGCGGCCGCCACGATCGCGCCCAGGTCCTGGGGGGAGGCGATGTCGCGCAGGGCCGGGTCCAGGGCGCTGACCACGCGTCCAGCTTGCATGCCCAGGGATCGCCCGACGCTGGCCACCTCCAGGCTGTGCGTGAGCCGCGTGCGCACGTAGTCGGTCTTGGCCAGCGGGTGGACCTGCGTCTTGTCCTGCAGCCGGCGGAAGGCCGAGCAGAAGACGATGCGGTCCCAGTCGCGGAAAAACTCGGTACGCAGTTCGGCGAGATCCGGGGCACCGGAAGGTTCGGCCGGGCGGCCGATACGCCGGGGTTGCAGCAGGTCGCGCCAGTTCATGGGCAGTCTTGGGTTCGGGTGACTCAGTGAGCGCGCAGTGCGCTCGCTTCAGACCCCAAGTGTCGCGGCAGACCACCGCGCGCGCCAGTTCGGGCGCGATCAGTGACTCGCGGCGACGGCTCTGCGTCCGGTTGCAGACCGCGAGGCCACGGCGGCACCCACCAGATCGCCGAACTGGGTGTCTTCGAAGTCGGCCTCTTCCAGGTCGGCGTCAGCGCCCTCGGCCATCGCCAGGGCTTCGCCGATGCGCAAAGCGCCAGCAGCACGGCCCTTGCCGGCACGGGCGGGCGGGTTGCACAGGCCGCACACGTAGTGCTTGGCAATCTCGTGCGGGTGGGTCACGTAGTGGCCGCCGCAGCAGGTGCACTTGGTCATGGTCAGCATGCCGTTGTCCACGAACTTCACCAGGCGCCAGGCGCGGGTGACGGACAGCAGCGGCTCCAGGCCTTGGGCCTGCACCTGCTCCAGGTAGAGCTTGTAGGCCTTGATGACGGTGTCGATCTCCTCCATCGCCGCGGCCTTGTTCAGGTACTCGTGGATGTTGAGGAACAGGCTCGAGTGGATGTTGGGCTGCCAGGTCATGAACCAGTCGGTGGAGAACGGCAACTGGCCCTTGCTGGGGCTCTTGCCAGCCACTTCCTTGTACAGGCGCAGCAGGCGCTCGTAGCTCATGTCGGTCTCGCTCTCCAGCACCTGCAGCCGCGCGCCGAGCTTGATGAGTTCCACGGCGGTCTCAATCTGACGGGCTTCGGTGAGGATGCTCTTGGTGCGGGCCATGGTGTGCTCCTGGAATCTGCAGTGTGCGGTGAGGAAGAGGAAGGCGAGCGGTGCGAGTGCGTCAGGCGGCTTCTTGGTGGCGGCCGGCCATCACGATGCTGGCGTGCAGGCGGCTCACACCGTCGTTGGCGGCGCTGCCCACCTTGCCGTGGTTGGTCAGCAGGTTCCACACGATGTCGTCGTTCATGCGGAACTGGCACAGCAGCGTGCTGCCGCTGGCCACCTTCATGATCTGGGCCGGGCTGAGGGTGGCCAGGATGTCGGCCGTGTCTTCGCTCACGCCCAGGCGGAACAGGGCTTGCTCGCGGTCGGCACGGATCAGGCTCTGGGCCAGCATCAGGTACGACAGGTTGACTTCGCGGATTTCGCTGAGGATCTGTTCGGTGGTCATGTGGCGCTCCTGGTGTCTGTCTTCGGTTTCGGTGGTCTGGTCGACTGATCTGCTTCGGTCGTTCAGGCCTTTCTTCTGGCCTGTCTTTCCGGTGCTGATCTCTCGACCCGGCATGGAACGAATTCTGAAAACGATGAGAAGAACCGGATATCGGCCACATTCCGCGGCTTGAGTCGGCGCTGCGCCATCTGGCGTGTCAGACAAATTCCTACAAGGCTGTCGGCTCGGGCATCACGCCAAGGGCCCTCACCTGGGCGTGAAGGGGCCCACAATGCAGGCTATGAAGTACCTCCACACCATGGTCCGCGTGACCGACATCGAAGCTTCCCTGGCCTTCTACCGAGACGCCCTGGGCATGGACGTGCTGTCACGGCGCGATCACGAGGCCGGCCGCTACACGCTGGTGTTCCTGGCCGCCCCGGGTGACCACAGCGCGCAGATCGAGCTCACCTACAACTGGCCTGCGGCCGACGGCACGGCCGAGGTCTACACCGGCGGGCGCAACTTCGGCCACATCGCCTACGCGGTCGACGACATCTACGCCACTTGCCAGCGTCTGGTGGACCACGGCGTGACCATCAGCCGCCCGCCGCGCGACGGCCGCATGGCCTTCGTGCGCTCACCCGATGGCATCTCCATCGAGCTGCTGCAAGCGGGTGGCGCCAAGGCGCCGGCAGAGCCTTGGGCGTCCATGCCCAACGTCGGCGCTTGGTGAGAAGCGCGGTGAACGAGGCCGAATTTCAGGCCTTGGAACAGCGGGTCACCCGGCTCGAAGAGAAGTCGGCCTTCAGCGAAGACCTGCTGGAGCAGCTGAACGAGATGATCGTGCGCCAACAGGGTCAGATCGACCTGCTGGTGCGCGAAGTCACGCGGCTCAAGCAGCAGGCGGTGGCCTCAGAGGCCCCGGGATTTCGCAGCCTGCGCGACGAGTTACCGCCGCACTACTGATCGCTCAGGTTCAGGCTCTGCCCGGCCCGCCCATGCAGAACTGCGAGACCATTTGCGGCGGCCTGGCGTCTTCTAGACAGCACCGTCAGTCTGCAGCTGCGGCGGCTGGCACACGTCCACCCAGCGGCCGCCTGTCAGCTCAGCCATGCGCGCGGGGCTGATGCGCAGGGCACTGTTGACGGAGCCGGCCGCAGGCAGCACCTCGTGAAAGGCCTGCAAAGATACATCCAGGCACACCAGCAGCGGCTGCGCCAAGCCAAAGGGGCACACCCCGCCCACCGGGTGGCCGGTGATGTGGGCCACCTCATCAGGCGGCAGCATCTTGCCCTTGCCGAAGGCGTCCTTGAACTTGCGGTTGTCGATGCGGGCGTCGCCACGGGCCACCAGCAGCACCACCGCCCCGTCGGCCAGGCGAAAGGCCAGCGTCTTGGCGATGCGGCCCGGCTCCACGCCGTGCGCCTGGGCGGCCAGCGCCACCGTGGCGGTGCTGACCTCCAGCTCGATGATCTCGACGGGCTCGCCACGGTCGGCAAAAAAGCTGCGGACGGATTCAACAGTCATGGTGGCGCGGCATTCTGCCGTGGCGCCCCAGCTGTCCTCTCCGTCCGGACTCGAGCCGAGACCTACCCCGCCCTATAGTGGCACCATGCAACAAGAACACGCCCCCTCCAGCAGTG
>CAYSOD010000124.1:0-9232 GCA_964432385.1 uncultured Rubrivivax sp. | reverse complement strand
GCCACCACCAACGCGCAGACCGCAGCCGGTGCGCCGCAGGAGGCTCGCCCGTGACCTCACACGCCATACGACCCACCCGTTCACAACAGGAACGCCCGGCTGCCCTGTACCTGCTACAGCGCCGCGACGGCCAGCGCTTCAAGATCGGCTGGTCTATCGAGCCCCTGGAGCGGCTGCGAAGCCTTCCTGAGTACTACCGGGACGAACTCGATCTTGAGTCCTCCAACGCCGTGTGGCTACCCACGCCAGAACGTGCTCGGCAATTCGAGCGTTCATTGCACCGCGGACTTCAGATGTACCGCGTGAACCCCGGTCACGAATTGGACGGCCACACCGAATGGTTCCGCTACAGCGCCTACCGCTCGGCGGTGCGCATGATTGCCCAGATGCCTGTGGCACTCGGCGCCGTACAAGCCCCACCGCTGGTGCCGCTGCTCAGCGACCCGGCCGAACACGAGGACGCCACGCTCGAGGGCACTGTCAGCGCCGTGGTGCGTACCGCCCAGGACGTGCTGTGGGCCATGGAAGACATGCTCCTGCGCATCGCAGGCCATTGCCCGATCACCATACACAGCCAGGGCGACCAGTACCGTATCCGGCTGGGGGGCCTGCGCCACCTTGCCGACCATCGAGCCTTCGCGCTTCGCATGGCCTTGCTGGACGCCGACCGCTACCGATGGTGCACGGGCACAAGGTCGGGAAGTTTTGTGAACCTGATCGAGTACGACGGCGAGGACCTGTTGCTGGAACTGGCGCAGCCGCGTCAGGTGCGGGCCTGGTCGGATGGGGGGCTCTGGTACCAGATGCTGGCTCTGCTGGACCGCCTTCGCATCCTCTCGGCGCGCCAGGTGCTGCCACCTCGACCTTCCACACCACCGCGCAACGTGTTCACCCATCCAGAGTGGGTTCGCAAGACCGCTCCTGCGCCCAAGGAGCCACGCGGATGAAGAAGCTCCTGCTTCTGGCCGGCCTGATGGCGTTGGCCCTATGGGCGTCCTTCGCCGCCTTCCTGGTCGGTGCAGTCGATCCCGGATGGCTGCCCGACGGACTCAGCAGCCTTTCAAGGCCGACATCGCTGTCCGACTTCGGCCAAGCGTTCACCGCGCTCGACGGACTGGTCTCGTCGTTCGCCCTCCTGCTCGGCCTGATCGCCGTGGTGATGCAGACCCGGCAGAGTGCCGACTCCAACGTAATCGGAGCCTTCACGGCCAGACTTCAGTACCTTCTGGCCGAGGCCGCGCGACTGGAGCAGCAGATCCAGTCCCTCAAGACCAGGCGAGGCGGCTTTGACCGATGCCTGTTCGACAACATGGTTGGCAAGAAGAAGAGACTGCTCGAGGAGGCCGCGCAGGTGGATGAGACGTTGCGCAGCTTGTTGCAGAGGAACACGTAGGCGCCTGTGCCGGGCGGTACGGTCACAATGCCTGGCGACCGCCTTGGCGGTCAGTACCGCCGACGTGCCGCATGCGCCTTCTTCAATACAAGGACCTCGACCTCCGCCGCGTCCGTCCCGCCTTTCACAAGGTGAAGGCGTGCATCGAAGCCGATGACTTCCGCTCAGCCGATGTCAAGAAGTTGCACGCCGGGCCGTACTACCGCGCCAAGCTGGACTACGCGAACCGCCTGCTGCTGCAGTTTGCCCGGGTGTCTGGCGACGAAGGTGCTTCCACCGTCTGTCTGGCGCTGGAAGTCATTGAGCACCACGCCTACGACAAGAGCCGCTTTCTGCGCGGCGCGGTGGTGGACGAAGCCAAGATCGAGCGCGAGCCTGCCACCGACGCTGCTGCGCCGGCACTGGCCAGTGAAGCCACCCCGCTGCGCTGGCTGGGTCCGGGCCGCACGCAGTTTGAGCTCCTGGACAAGCCGATCGTCTTCGACGAAGCGCAGGACGATGCATACCGCCACCCCGCGCCACTGGTGGTTATTGGCTCGGCCGGCTCGGGCAAGACGGCCGTCACCCTGGCCAGGTTGCGCGAAGCCGAAGGCCGGGTGCTGTACGTCACGCTGTCAGCCTACCTGGCCCAGAGTGCCCGCGCCTTGCACGCCGCCCACGGTTTCGAGAACCCCAAACAGGAAGTCGACTTCCTCAGCTACCGCGAGCTGCTGGAGACCCTGCGCGTGCCCAATGGCCGCGAAGTGACGCTGCCCGCCTTCACTGGCTGGTGCGCCCGCCACCGGCAGACGCTGCGGCAACTGGGCGCTGGAGCTGCGGAACTCGACGCCCAGGCACTGTTCGAGGAGTTCCGCGGCGTCATTGGCGCCCAGCCGGGCGGGCCGTTGTCGCTGGCCGACTACCTGGCGCTGGGCACTCGCCAGAGCCTGCTCAACCCCGCGCAGCGCGAGCTGACGCATGGCCTGTTCCAGCGGTACCTCAGCTGGCTGCAGGAGGCCAAGCTTTACGACAGCAACCTCATCGCTGAGGCCTGGCGTACCGAGATAGCCGTGCCGGCTGGGCCCTTCTACGACTTCATCGTCATCGATGAGGTGCAAGACCTCACCCCGGTGCAACTGGCGCTGGTGCTGGCGTTGCTGAAGAAACCGGGCCAGTTCATCCTGTGCGGTGACAGTCACCAGATCGTTCACCCCAACTTCTTCAGCTGGGCGGCACTGAAGAACCTGTTCTGGCAGGGCCTGGCGGGTGATGCGGCAGAGCGATCGCTGAGTCAGCCGCTCCAGGTGCTGCAAGCCAACTTCCGCAACACCCGCGCAGTGACCGACCTGGCCAACCGGCTGCTGAAGATCAAGCAGGCACGCTTTGGCTCGGTGGACCGTGAGAGCAACTTCCTGGTGCGCAGCACAGCGCCCGAGGCGGGCAGCGTGGTGCTGGTGGCGGCCAAAGATGCGGCCGTGCAGGCGCTGGACGCAGCCACCCGGCAGTCGGCGCGGCATGCAGTGATCGTGCTGCGCGACGATGACAAGCCGGCCGCCCGGGCGCACTTCCGCACACCGCTGGTCTTCAGCGTGCACGAAGCCAAGGGCTTGGAGTACCCGCATGTGCTGCTAGTGGACATCGTCTCGGGACAGCGACAGGCCTATGCCGAGGTCTGCGACGGCGTGCAGCCAGCCGATCTGGATGGCGACGAACTCAACTACCGGCGCGCCAAGGACAAGACCGACAAGTCACTCGAGCTCTACAAGTTCTACGTCAACGCCTTGTACGTCGCGATGACGCGCGCCGTCCAGACGCTGACCCTGGTGGAATCGGACACAGGCCACCCGCTGCTGGAGCTGCTGGGCCTGCAGGCTGGCGATGTAGTAGCGCAGGGCGTACGCGCTTCCACGCGCGAGGAGTGGGCGCAGGAGGCCCGGAAGTTGCAGCTGCAGGGCAAGGAAGAGCAGGCCCAGGCCATCCGTGACACCTTCCTGCAGCACAAGCCCGTGCCGTGGACGCCCTGGAGCCGCACGCTGATCGAAGAGCTGCTGCCGAAGGCCCTGGATCCGAAGAACCCCAGCAGCAAGCCGCGCCAGACCATCTTCGACTACGCCCTATGGCACGGCCAGCATGAATGGGTCACGGCGTTGGGCAAGGTATCGGCCCACTTCGCGCCCGCCCGGCAGCTGCTGGATGAGGACGAGTTTTGGGGGGCAGGCACGGTCAAGCCCAGCCGCCACTCCTTCAAAACCGACAGACTGGACAGGCTGGAGGCGTTGACCCGCAAGACCGTAGCGGCGGTGCGCCAGCGGTACCTGCAGCCCTGGGAAGCCAAGAAGTTCAAGGACCTGCTGCAGCAGGCCGACCTCCATGGCCCTGACCACGCCACCCCTGTGGGCGCGACGCCGCTGATGCTGGCCGCCATGGCAGGCAATGCTCCGCTGGTGCAAGCCCTGCTGGACAAGGGCGCCGACCCTGAGCGGCGCGACGACTTCGGCCACACCGCGTGGGACTTTGCGGTGGGCCGCGCGTTGCAGGAGCCAGGTTTTGCGGGTGCGGGCCTTGCGGCGGTGTTCCCGTTACTGGCCCCGGCAGCCCTGGACGTGCAGACCGACGGCCGGCTCGTGCGGCTGGAGCGGCACCAGGGCGAGTATTGGGTGTTGATGCTGATGCTGGCCGGCTTGAAGACCCAGTGGTCGCGCTGTCTGACGCTGCAGTTGGAGCCGTACAAGTACCCGAAGGGGTTCTTTGCCGAGCAACTGCACGAGGTGCTAGCCAGGCTGCCCACCTGGCTTTGGCCAGACAAGCGCCGCAAGCGCAGCTACCTCAACCAGGTGCTGGCGCGCGCCGAGGTCAGCAGCACCTACCAACCCGCCCGCAAACTGTGGGTGCGTGCCAGCAGCGGCCACTACCTTCCGAACCCAGCCCTGCAGTTGCGCACCGCAGATACGTGGACGCCCGTCTACACGGTGATGGCGCTGGACTGGGTGGACCGGGGCTGTGGCGATGGCGAGCTGTATCGGCCCAAGCCGCTGGAGCTGGTGGCGAGGCTGGGCGCGGTCAGCGCCAAGGACTTGGGTGAAGTAACAGAATCAGATCCTGGGGAGGCAGACGAGGTGGGTTGACGGGACCTGTGCTTCCCTCCGTGTGAGTCGCTGCGTGGCGGCGGCTTCTTGACTGACCGGACGCCATCAGGCCATACGGGGTAAGGCCGTCGAGTTGATGGCTGTGTCAGGTTTGCAGCGGTGTGGTCGTTCGTCCCTACATGCTGGACTCACGCTTGCCGCCATCAAGCGGTCCCTGGCCGAGGCGGCCGCGGAAAGCATGGCTGTGAGCCATGTGAAGTTCAGTGGCCGTAGAACTCTGACCATTTCCGTTCGAGTCAGGATTCCCAGTTGTTCTGCCGGGGTGACGTCAACCCTTGTCTGCTGGATCAGATCTCCGTTTGTTCAGAGATTTCCAGCGCATCATCAACTTCAATGCCCAGGTACCGCGCCGTCGACTCGAGATTGGAGTTGACCTGCCCCATTCGCCGTACCAGTCACTCGGCAGGACACCTGGGATTGACGAAGAGACGGATGGAAGTCACCCCGTGGCCCAACCCTCAACAGGCGCCGGGCTGGTTGTTGCAGTCTGGACGCGCGTAAACAGGGCCTGAATCAAATCGCCTCAAGACCGTTCATCAAGAGCCTCGTCGTGAGTTCGGCCACGTCCTCCAACGACAACGGACCCTTGGCGTCGAACCACGTGTAGGTCCAATTGATCGCGCCGAAGGCAATCATGGTGAGTGCCGTCGTTTGATGTTTGCGAAGGTTGATGGATGGATTCACGGCCAGTATCAGTTCGCGCAGCACCTGCGCGTAGGCGCGTTCTAGTGTGCGAATCTCCGTGCGCTGTTCGTCTGGCAGCAAGTTCATCTCAGAGAACAGCACCGCGTGATTGATACGGTACTCCGCATAGATACGCAGGCACTCGAGAACGAAGGCGTGCAGGCGGGCTCGCGCATCAGAGTGCAGGTCGACGGCGGCACGCACGCGCGACGCGGGCAGTTCCAGGAATTCATGTAGCAGCGTGAACAGCACCGTTTCCTTGTTCGGAAAGTAGTGATAGATCCACGCCTTGGACGACGCATGGCAGGCCTTGGCAATTTCGGCTATTGACGTCCGGTGGAATCCCTGCCGGGCAAACAGTTCGGCCGATCGGTCCAGTATCAACTGGCGCTTGTCGTCATGGTCCTTCGCTCGCACCCCCACCATGGGCCGCCTCCTCGATTCGAGCTCGATTATCCGACATGAATTAAACGATCGTTCAAGAGAATGCGGGGGTCTGACGGGTTTGCATCGCCGGTGCGTTCATAGACTTGTGAGTTCGGCCCTGCCCAACTGTCAATCACCTCTACGCCGAGAGCGGCGGGGCGCCACCTTGTGGCTCATCGGTTGCAATGGTCCGGTGAACGCGTTGTCGCAGCCGGTTCGCCTGGCACTTGCTGAAGGTGTACGCGAAGGCGAGGCGGATCCCTTGGTGCAAGCCATCGTCGTCAGCTGCGAGGGTCGCACCTTCTTTGCCGGGGCCGATCTCGTCGAACTCGAGCAAGGCTTGCAGCAACCCGGATTGCTCGACTTCGTGAAGGCTTGCGAGAACGCCAGCAAGCCCGTCATCGCGGCACTGCATGGCACCGTGTTTGGCGGTGGTGTCGTCGTGGCCTACGCTTGCGACTACCGAATTGCCGCCCATGGCACGCGCTTCGCGATGCCCGAAATCCGGCTCGGCTTGCTGCCCACCTTCGGGGGCACGCAGTACCTGCCAAGGCTTCTAGGCATCGAGGCGGCGCTGGAGTTGGTGATTGACGGAGCCGAATGGGACACCGACCGCGCCATGGAGGCCGGTCTGGTCGACCGCGTCGTCCCGTTCGACGAACTGCTGGATGCAGCTGACGCAGCGTCGCGGCAAGGCCTGCCCAAACGGCGGACCCGTGACGCACAGGCGCATCACCGTTATCCGGAAGAGCAAGGTGAGGCGTTCGAAGCGCGACGCCGGGTCCTGGACGCGACGGCACCTGACTTCGAGGCGCCGCGCACATGCCTCGAAGTCATCGAGAGAGGGCTGCAGGAGCCGCTGGCCGACTCTCTGCTTTACGAACACACAGCTTTCCTGAAGCTCCTGGCCTCAGCCCAATCACGGCGCCTGCGCCGTCTCTTCTTTGCCGAGCGCGCGCTTCGGCGTGGTGGCTTCGACCGCCCTTCCGTAGAAGCCCGACTTCGCGCCGTAGGTCCGAACCCTGCGGCCTTGCTGCAGGCAAGTCGCAAATTATTGCAAGAGGCTGCTGTACCCAATGCAAAGACGCTGGACGCGCTACTGGTAGCGGTCTTTGACCTGCCCAGGCACCAGCCCAGCCTGATCAATGAGTTGCTGGAGGACCCTGCTTGAACTTTGAGTTCCCAGAAGATTGCATGGCCATCGCCGCCGAGGTGCGGCGCGTGTTGACTAAGGCATGCCCTATGGACGAGGTCAGGCGTTGCCTTGATCAGCGGTGCCCAAGCAGCACAGCATGGCTTGCGCTCGCGGATCTGGGTGTGCTCGGCGCCACCGTGCCGGAGCGCTGGGGCGGCAGTGGCCTGACGCCGCTGCAGCTGTCAGCCTGTGCAGAGGAAATCGGACGTGCCTGTGCGCCAGTGCCAACGCTGGCGAGCACGTACCTCGCCACAGAGGCCTTGCTGATGTGCGGCAGCGACGCATTGCGCGAGCAGTGGTTGCCGGGCTTGGCTCAAGGGAAGGTCGTCGGCAGCGTGGCCTTGACCGCCGGTAAGCTGCGCTGGAGTGCCGGCAAAGTGACGGGCCGTCTGGAGCGTGTGCCCGCAGGCGCCGCAGCGGACTTCGTGATCTCGGCCTGCGACGGTGTGTTGCTGTGCATCGACCTTGCGACCCCAGCAGTCGCTCGGCGCGAATTGCGAGTACTCGACCCGGGCGCACCACTGGCCGACATCGATCTCGACGGTGTAGCGGCTGCCGTACTCGGCGACGCCCAGGTCCTCGACACCCTGATCGACCGTGCCGCAGCCTTCCTGGCATTCGAGCAACTGGGTGGCGCAGACCGGGCGCTCGAGATGGCACGCGACCACGCGATGCAGCGTCGCACGTTCGGCCGCGCGGTGGCCTCGTACCAAGCCATCAAGCACAAGCTGGCCGACATGTGGGTCATGAACGAGCTTGCCCGCGGGCATGCCTACCACGCGGCCTGGGCGCTAGCCCACAGCCCGCCGTCCCTGCCGCTGGCTGCAGCCGGCGCACGTGTGGCGGCCAGCGCAGCCTTCGAACTCGCCTCACACGAGAACTTGCAGGTGCACGGAGGTGTCGGCTACACCTGGGAAGCCGATTGCCATCCGTTGTACAAGCGATCGCTGTCCACCTCGCTGGCTCTGGGCGCGCCGCAGTTGTGGAAGCGCCGCATTGTCAAGTGCTTGGCTGCGGCGCGTGGAGACCACGATGGACTTTGACGACTCCCCCACCGAGGCCGCCTTTCGCGCTGAAGTGCGCGCATGGCTCGAAGCCCACGCCGAACCCAAGCGCCACGCACGCGACTTCGTCGGCGACGGCCTGCCCCCGGACGAGCGCCTGGCGGCAGCCCGCGCCTGGCAGGCCAGGAAGGCCGCTGCCGGTTATGCAGCGGTCACCTGGCCGCGAGAGCTGGGTGGCTTGGGCGGCACGGCGGTACAGCAGCTGATCGTGCGCCAGGAAGAGAGCCGCTTTCGCAGCAGTTTCGGCATCTTCGAGATCGGCCTGGGCATGTGCCTGCCCACCTTGATGGCCTACGGCAGCGAATCGCACAAGGCGGGTCGCATCCGGCCGGGTCTGTACGGCGAGGAAATCTGGTGCCAGATGTTCAGCGAACCGGCGGCCGGCTCGGACGTGGCCGGCGTTCTCACCCGGGCACGGCCTGAAGGCCACCACTGGGTGGTCAACGGCCAGAAGGTCTGGACCACGGGCGCGCAGTTCTCCGACTTCGGTCTGCTCCTTGCGCGCACCGACCCCACCGCGCCCAAGCACGCTGGACTGACGATGTTCTTCGTCGACATGAAGAGCCCAGGAATCGAGGTGCGGCCCATCCGCCAGATGGACGGCGACAGCGAGTTCAACGAAGTCTTCTTTACCGACGTGCGTGTACCCGATGACCAAAGGCTGGGAGCGGTCGGCGCAGGCTGGAAGGTCGCATTGACGACGCTGATGCACGAACGCCTGTCGGTCGGCGCCGAGATCGGCTTGCTCAACTTCGATGCGCTGTGGGCGGTGGTGAAGGCCGCCGGGCGCCTGGACGAGCCGCTGGCTGGCGAGCACCTGGCCGATGCCTGGGTCGCCGAAGAGGGGCTGCGGCTGCATCATTGCCGCAGCCTGACCGCGTTGTCGCGTGGCGGCACGCCGGGGCCCGAGCAGTCCATCGCCAAACTGGTGAAGGCCACGTTGGCACAGCGCATGGCCACGTTCGCGCTGCAGCTTCGCGGCGAGGCGGGCCAGGTGGGCGACGCCGACCCGACCTCGGACGCCTACGTCGTAGAACGCACCTGGACCCGGGCAGCCGCCATGCGCATCGCAGGCGGTACCGACGAGATCCTGCGCAACATCATTGCCGAGCGTGTGCTTGGCTTGCCCGAGGAAGCGCGGATGGACAAGGGCATCCCTTTCAACGAGATACCCCGATGAGAATCTTCCTGTCTGCCGATATCGAGGGCGTGGCCGGCATCGCCCACCTTCCGTCCACGGGCCCCGGCCGCTTCGACTACGACGCCGGCCGCCGATGGATGACCGCAGAAGTGGTTGCCGCCTGCGAGGCCGCGCAGCGCGCGGGCGCCACAGAGGTGCTGGTGA
>CAYSOD010000123.1:2009-9283 GCA_964432385.1 uncultured Rubrivivax sp. | reverse complement strand
CGGGCGCATCCGCAAGAATTTAGGCGGCCCATTTCAGGTACGCATCTCCCAAAGGTGGGCCCACCGAAGAGGGGAGTAGCAGGGTGACGACAATGAGCAGTGACCGATTTAGGCCGACTACAGTCGATTCACCTGCTAGCCCTATACAAGGTTAGACATCACGCTCCGCGCCCATGCGAATCGCACTTGTCACGTCAGAACAAGCAGAGCCCTTGGTTGACTTACTGTGCGAGATCAATGCTTACTACAACCCCCGAAGTCCAGCCAGTCGCGCCGAAACACGTGAGCACGCGCAGAACAACCTGCTGTCCTCGCGTTCCCCTCATCGGCTGGTTGTCGCGACGCTCCCAGACGGCAAGGTGGTAGGGCTCGCGGCAATCACGCTGGCCTACTCGCTCGTGGAGCCAGAGCCAGAGAGGCGCTCTCACTGTCAGCTCAAGGAGCTTTTTGTCAGCGCTCCGTACCGCAGTCTCGGTACGGGCCGAGCACTCATGGCATGGGTGGCAAGGTACGCGCTGGAGAGAGGCTGTCACCGCATCGATTGGCCTGTGAAAGCTGCCAACGCTCGTGGCATAGCCTTCTACAGATCTTTGGCCGCGTTCCAGGTCGAAGACCGGCTGAGTTTTCGTCTTGTCGAGCCCCATCTTGGTGAACTTGCCGCCTCGGCCGAAGGCGGGTCCAATGATGTCTAACCATTCCATCGAGGGGATGCCCAACCGGCTGCGCCGGTCGGTCACCCCTCATGTCAAACGTTAGGCCACGCAGAACACCGATCCATGTCGCCAGCAGCACTTCACTTCTGGGAAGAGTTCAAGAACCGAGCCACGGAGTCATCCGAACTCAGCTTGTACGAGTCGTTCTACTTCGGCGACTCTGCGGAGATGGCCAGATAGCTTGGTGAACTTGTCGTCAGCGGTAAGAAGAAGGCCACGGCCTCGTCTGCTTGGGCCTTCGAAGCCGAAGGACGTGCCCCGCCCAAAGTTGGCGACCTGAGTCTGGTCACGGACTGGACAGGAAACCCGATGTGCATCATCGAAACGACTTCGATCGAACAGGTTTCCTTCAAAGAAGTCTCGGAAGAATTTGCACGCGAGGAAGGGGAAGGCGACGGTTCACTCGAGTTTTGGCGTGAGGCTCACACAGCCTTCTTTGAACGGGACTGCCAGCGCATGGGTCGGCAGTTCCACCGAGAGATGCCCGTTGTCTGTGAACGCTTCAGGGTCGTTGCACTGTATGCGCCCAGCGTGGCCTAACCCCTCGCTCAAGCTGACCTGCTACAGGCATTGGTGGCGTCTTCTTCAAATCCAATGACCCAAAGGCCTTGGCCAAGTGGTACCGAGTTCATCTCGGCTTGAATGTCGAAGAATGGGGTGGTGTTACCTTCCGTTGGAACAACGACGACAACCCAACCGGAACGGGCACAACGATCTGGTGCCCGTTCAAGAGCGACACCGACTACTTCGCACCAAGCCAGTCCAGCTTCATGGTTAACTTCCGTGTTGCCGACCTTCATAGCCTCTTGGCAGCGCTTCGATCTGAAGGGTGCCAAGTCGAGGAGAAGGTCGAAGAGTCCGAGTACGGCAAGTTCGGCTGGGTGCTCGACCCGGAAGGCAACAAGCTTGAACTCTGGCAACCGCCGGAGGGCAAGTGAGAGCTATCGCTTCTCAGCCTCGGCGATCGCGACCTAACCATTCGCTCAAGCGGAGCGCCAACGGCAGGCCACCAGGCCCGCGAGGCGGCCTTGACTATCCTCCGCCTCGCGGGCCTGGCATCCTGCCGCCGTCGCCCGCTTAGCTCAAACGTTAGGCCTCCGGAAACCGGTCAATGGCGCTCCAGTACCGAAAAGCCAAATCAGGCGACTTTGCCGCGCTGCAGCAGATGCTCGAGCTTTACCAGTACGAGCTTTCCGACATTTGGCCGCAGGACGCGGACAACGAAGCCAAGTACGGCTACAACCTCGACCGCCACCGGGCTGGAGAACATTTTCACGCTCATTTAGCCCTGTCAGGTCTTCAATACGCCGGGTTCGCGTTGGTTGCGCCTGCTGCTGTCACTCGGCAGGTCGGCTGCTGGATGGAGCAGTTCTTCATCCTCAAACGCTACAGGCGTACTGGGGCGGGCCTAGCCTTGGCACAGCACGTGTTTTCTTGTCATCCTGGGCCCTGGGAAGTTGGGCAAATGTTCGAGAACCATTGGGCTCAAGCGTTTTGGCGGCGCACCGTTGCCAAGGTCACGGGCGATTCGTACAGAGAGGTGCATGTCACGGAAGGTTGGTGGAAAGGTGTCGTCCAGCAGTTCACTGTCAGCGCCCAGGCCTAACCCCTCGCTCAAGCTGACCCGCTACGGCAGACGCTGATTAGCTCGAACGTTAGGCATCACGAGGCAAGTCCGTGGCCGTCCACACCATCGAGTTCAACACCGAGCGCCTCGCCTTTCGTGTCTGGCAAGACCAGCACCGCGCCCCGTTCGCCGCGCTGAACTCCGACCCGGAAGTCATGCGCTACTTCCCTGCCCTGGTCTCAGCCGAGCAAACGAACGCAAGCATTGACATGTGGCGGTCGCAGTTCGAAGAAAGGGGCTGGAGCAACTGGGCAGTGGAGCGCAAGGAAACCGGTGAGCTCATCGGCTTCATCGGGCTCTCTGTCCCGAAGCGCCAGCTGCCGTTCAGCCCGTGTGTAGAAATCGGTTGGCGTCTCAAGCGCTCTGCCTGGGGCAAAGGCTACGCAACAGAGGGTGCCAAGGAGTGCCTCCGCATCGGTTTTGAGCGTCTTGGTCTGACTGAGATCGTCTCGTTCACCACGCTTACGAACCTTCCCTCGCGCAGGGTCATGGAGCGCATCGGCATGACCAACTCCAACTCTGACTTTGAGCATCCGGCTGTCCCTGAAGGCAACCCGCTTCGTCCTCACTGCCTCTACAAGATCTCACGAGCACAGTGGGCGCAAAGTGATGTCTAACCCCTCGCTCGAACGTTGGGTGCCTCGGGAATCAGTAATGAAGTCTCAACTGCGCGATCTCGAGTGCATCCTCAGTCACGCGGTAAACCATTCGGTGTTCGTCCGTGATGCGGCGCGACCAAAAGCCTGACAGGGCATGTTTCAGTGGCTCTGGTTTCCCTACGCCAGCAAATGGGTCGCGCTGTACTTCCTTGATCAGCTTGTTGATTCGCTCCACCATTTTTCGGTCTTGCTTTTGCCAGTACAGGTAGTCTTCCCATGCCTCATCTGAGAACGTCAGCTTCACTCGGCAAGCTCCCGCGGGATTCCCTTGCCAGCGTTGAGCTGTGCCATCGAGCTCAGCAGACGTCGGGCATTGGCTGGGCTACGCAGCAGGTACGCGGTTTCTTCCAGCGCTTTGTAGTCTTCCAGCGAGAGCATGACCACGGCCTTCTCGCCGTTGCGGGTAATGATCAGGGGCTCGTGATCGCTGCAGACTCGGTCCATCGTGCTGGCCAGGTTGGCTCGCGCCGAGGAGTAGGTGATTGCATCCATGGTGCTGCTCCAATATGTACGCGTTATTGTACATACATGAGGCCTCTGATGCTCACCACTCGCAAGGCACCCAACCCCTCGTTCAACCAGACATGCTTCGGCGTGGCGCACGCCGGTTAACTCAAACGCCAGGCAGCACAGGAAGCTTCCGTGGCGGCACGCGCAAGCAAGATCCACATGGTCAGAGCATTGAGCAGCACCACCAACGCTGATACCGAGCCCGTTGGACTCAGGGCCATGACCAAAGAGGACATGGCCTCTCGATGCCACTGCCAGGTTGTGGCAAGCTGACATCCGGAACTTGGAGAGGGTGCCATGTCTGTACCAATCGAACTCCTTACGCAGCAGGTGCTTCAGCTGCCCGCGGCTGACAGGGCGCGCTTGCTGGATCAGGTGATCAGCAGTCTTGATGCCGATCGCGAGCGGGACGCCCGCTGGAACGCGCTGGCTGCCGAGCGTGACGCTGAAGCAGATGCGGATCCTGCGGTGCTCGTCTGGGGTCCGCAGGCCGTTGCCCGGATACGTGCTGGCCTGAAATGACCTACAGCCTGCACCGAGGTACGGAGCAGGATCTTCTCGAGGCAGCACACTTCTATCGTCGCGAGGGCGGTTCTAGGCTCGCGAGCCGATTCCTGAGCGAGTTTGAGCGCGTGGCTCAACTGATGGTCGAGTTCCCTGGCATCGGGGCACCCACAGACGGTCTTCGCCGAGCTCACCCACTTCGGGACTTCCCGTACTCAGTCATCTATCGCGTGACTGACGGACAGATTCGGATCTTGGTCGTCCGCGGGCAGCTCCGCGACCCCGAGTACGGTGACTCTCGGCGATAGCTGGCGTTCCGAGCAATGCCTAACCCTACGCTCAACCGGACGTGCAACAGCGTGCGTCGCCCGGGTCTCAATTCACTCTGGCCCGGCCGCCACCCGCTGCCGCAGGCCAGTTAGCTTGAGTTAGGCAGCACCTGCGGCGCTGCGCCTCCATTCATGCAGGAGAAGATCGATGGCAACGTATGAACTTGCCCAGCTAAACATCGGCGTCATCCGGGCGCGGATGGACTCTCCGGTGATGGAGGGCTTCGCGTCAAACCTCGATCGCATCAACGCCCTTGCAGAGGCCGCGCCAGGATTCGTGTGGCGCCTGCAAACCGAGGAAGGAGACGCTACAGCAATCCGGCCCTTTGACGACCCAAACGTGCTCGTCAATATGTCGGTCTGGAAAGATGTCGATTCCCTGAATGCCTACGTGTACAGCTCGGCCCACGTTGAGCTCATGCGGCGGCGCCGAGAGTGGTTCGAGCGCATGACCGAAGCTTATCTGGTGTTGTGGTGGGTGCCCCAAGGGCACCGCCCTTCGATCAACGAAGCACTGGAACGCTTGAGCCTTCTCAGGGCTCAGGGCCCGACCGCACAGGCTTTCACGTTCCGGCAGCCCTTTCCGCCGCCAGCGTCGTCGCCGAGCATAGGCTTCTCCTCGGATTGCCCTGTCGCCTAACCCCTCGCTCAAGCTGACCCGTTACGGCAGGCGCCATGAGCCCGGCCTCCGCGGTCAGGGTTAAATCGAAGGTCAGGCCGCGAAATCCCTCCTTCTATCGGCCCATCCATGCCGCCTTCACTCGCAATCATCTACTTCTCTGCGACCGAGCACACTGCACAGTTGGCTGACGCTATCCGCCGCGCTGCGGCAGACCATGTTGAGGTCAGGGAGCATCGAATCGCAGGAGCCGAGATTGTCAGCGGCCGCTTTCGCAAGGCGGCGGCCCTGGAACTTGTCGATACTGCCGCTGGCGTGATCTTTGGAAGTCCGACCTTCATGGGTGGCCCAGCCGCAGAGTTCAAGGCGTTTGCTGATGCAACAAGCGACCGCTGGACCGAACAGCGCTGGAAAGACAAGGTCGCTGCTGGTTTACCTCGGGCACCTGCCCAAACGGGGACCAAAGCCACACTCTCACCTACTTCACAGTGCTGGCCGCGCAGCACGGAATGATCTGGTGCAATCTTGATATCCCGGGCGGAGAGGATCCATCAGGCCGGAATCGGTTGGGCACCCAGGTGGGCGTTGCGTCGCAAACAACATCTGAGCCAGTCTCCGCAAGCGACCTTCTCACTGCTGGCCATCTTGGTCGCAGAGTGGCGCTTCTCGTTACGAAGCTGGCCAGAGCGACTGCATAGTGGCATGCGAAACGGCGCGGCCTAAGATGGTTAGGCAACACACTCTCCACCCCCATGCACATCGAGATTCGCCCCTACCTGGCTGAGGACGACCTTGATGCGCTCACTGATCTGATTCACCGCGCATACGCGCCGCATCTGGACCTTGGACTGAGGTACTGGGCCACCCACCAGTCTTCCACCGACACGGAGAAGCGCCTGCTGTCCGGAATGGGACTGATCATGCTTGCTGATGGCAAGTATGCGGGTACCGCGACGGTTAGGCCGCCTCAACCGAACTCGCCGTCTGGCCGGTACAGGCCATCATGGTCATTGTCTTTCCGCAGCCAGTCGGCATCTGCCTTCGCACGCGGCTCAGCTAGAACTTTAGGCTGCACTCACCACCCCCCTAATCCAGCACGGCCGTCAATGACGCACTGAATATCCGGCCCGTGGTTTCTGCCGACCTCGAGGGATGGCGGCCGCTATGGGATGGCTACAACGCCTTCTACGGGCGCTATGGTCCGACCGCCCTGCCAGAAGAGGTTACGGCGGTGACGTGGGCACGCTTCTTCAACCCGATTGAACCCGTCTTTGCGCTGGTCGCAGAGGACGAAGGGAAGTTGCTCGGACTGGCCCACTACCTGTTTCACCGCAGCACTACCCGTGTCGAGCCTGTCTGCTACCTGCAAGACCTGTTTACGGCAACGCCGGCGCGTGGCCAAGGGGTGGGCCGCGCGCTCATTGAGGGGGTTTATCGGCAGGCGGCCCAAGCCGGGGCAAAGCGCGTGTATTGGCAAACACAAGTCACAAACTCGGCAAGTCGCTTGCTATACGACAAGGTGGCGAAGCACCTGGGCTTCATCGTCTACAGCCAAGAGGCCACCGGTGCCGCCTAAACCTTCGCTCAACCGGATGTACAACAGCATTCGAGACCGGACCTCGCTTCATTCTGGCCCGGCCGCCGCCCGCTGCCTCCATTCGCTGACATGTGTAAACCTCCCACACGAGAGCTACACACATGGCCACCAACCTCGCACTTGACCAAGAGCTACTGGACCGCGCCTTCCGGGTCAGCGGAGAGCCAACGAAGAAGGCGGCCGTGACACGCGCGCTTCAAGAGTTCATCGCCAGGCGCGAACAGCGTCGAGTAGCCGAGCTGTTTGGCAAGCTTGAGTGGGACTCGGCCTACGACTACAAGGCCGAACGGTCCCGAAAGTCGTGAGCTTGCTCGTAGACACGTCCGTCTGGTCTCTGGCTTTCCGACGCGACGCTGATGCTTCGACCCAGGCCGTCGAGGTGCTTCGAACTGCTCTTGAAGGCGCAGACCAAGTGTTCACTACTGGGTTGATCCTTCAGGAACTGCTCCAGGGCTTCGCCGGCCCCAAGGCCCGCAACCAGCTGATTAAGAGGTTTGCCGCGCTCGCGTTCCTCCAACCTGATCGCGAGGACCACATTGAGGCCGCCGAGCTCCGCAACACTTGTAGGCGGAACGGCGTGCAGATCGGAACGATCGACGCCGTGCTGATCCAGCTTTGCCTAAGGCACGATTTGGTCTTGCTCAGTACAGAGGTCGACTTTAGGTCTGCTTCAAAACACGTCAAGTTCCGACTGTGGAGCGGTGCCGCCTAACCCT
>CAYSOD010000123.1:0-1909 GCA_964432385.1 uncultured Rubrivivax sp. | reverse complement strand
GCTCTTCGCTGCACTGGGCCTGCTTGGTGCCCACTTCGTTTGGGTGGCCACCTTCGGTAGCAAAGCGAGGATCGAGAAGTCCATGAACTACAGATAGGCCTCTCCAAATGCCCCCAACGTATGCTCGCTTCTTCGTTACTGGGCGTTCTTCTCTGCCTTGCCTCGGGAGGTGCCATGGCACTGGACCTCAACACCCTCTGGGATTTCGGACGACCCGATATCAGTGAGCAGCGATTCAGGGCGGCGCTACTGACTTCAACGGGGAACGAGGCCCTGATCTCTCCAGAGCACAGCACTACGCGGCGCGTAGGGCAGCAGCCAGCGGCCGGTGACGCCTCGCTCCAGTTCCCCCAGATGTATCGATACGAGATTCCCATGGCGGGCGGCCTCCTGAGCACCATCACCGTTCGCCAGGCCGTGCTTGCAGACCTTGAGGTCATCGCTGAACTCTTCAATCAATACCGCCAGTTTCAGGGCAAGGCGGCCGACCGTTCAGCCTGTCGCGCCTTCTTGCTCGAGAGGTTCAACCACCCAGAGTCCAGTCGCAGCCCGCAGTGTGAACACGTGACCACCCCCTGATGTCGAAGATTCCCAGGCATATACGGCCCCTCACCGATGCCGACGCGGGTGAGTTCCAGCGGCTGCGACTGCAGGGCCTGCAGGAAAGCCCTTCCTCTTTCGGCTCAAGCCACGAAGAAGAAGTGCACAGGACTCTGGACCAGGTTCGGCAGCACATCGCGGGTTCCGTCGAACGGGTCTTCCTGGGGCTGTTCACCGGCACGGAGTTGGTCGGCATGGTGGGGGTGGGCCGGGAACAGGGCTTGAAGGAGCGACACATTGCGTTCATCCGAAGCATGTACGTGGCACCGCACGCACGAGGTCAAGGTGCGGGCCGGCAGCTCCTTGCCGCCGCACTGCAGCAAGCACGGTCGTGGCCAGGCGTGGAGCAGGTGACGCTGTCGGTGACCGCGAGCAACAAAGCCGCTGTGCGCCTGTACAAGGCGGCCGGGTTCATGGAAGTGGGTCGCATGCCGCGGGCGCTCAAGATGGGGCGGGACTACTTCGATGAGCTGATCATGCTGAGGGCCGATGAATCCAGATGAGGATTCGATGAAGATCGATCCAGAAGGAAGGCTTGCAGCTGCAGGCACTTCAGGTATTCTGAAATCGAAAGTTCATCAGAACGATCCACGGTTCAGCGCTGTCATGCCATCCCCCAGACGCTTCCTGCTGACCTTGGGCGCCTTGGCGGGCCTCGGCACATCGCTCTCCACCCAAGCCTCATCACCCGAGGCCTGGGCCACGCACAAGGCTGAAGTGGTCGCCAAGTGCACCCTGGCCAGCGGACTGAAGAACGCGAAGCTGGTTGGCGAACTCATCGAGTACGACGCCCGCTTGGGGCTCACGGCGGCCTTGATCGCCGGCGTGTACCCGCAGCCACACATGCGGGATCAAGCGGGGCGCAGCCTGTGCCTGTTCGACAAACGCACTCGAATGGCGTTCACGGTTCCGGCGGACACTTGGAAGTAGCGCCGAAGCAAGGTCGCCTCCATGGCATCTTGCGGACCGTCGAGCACTGCTGAGAAGGAGACTTGGAGATGCGCGTGATGGTGCTGGTCAAGGCCACCGAAGACAGCGAGCAAGGCGTGCTGCCGTCGGCCGAGTTGATGGAAGCCATGGGACGCTTCAACGAGGAACTGCGCCAAGCCGGCATCCTGCGCTTGGCTGATGGGCTGAAGCCGTCTTCGCAGGGCAAACGGGTCGCGTTTGACGGCCCGGCTCGCACCGTTATCCGTGGACCGTTCGCGCAAACGGGGGCGCAGACCCGGGAGCTGGTAGCCGGCTTCTGGCTCTGGGACGTGCGGGACATGGACGAAGCCCTCGAGTGGGTCAAACGCTGCCCCAACCC
>CAYSOD010000122.1:0-9285 GCA_964432385.1 uncultured Rubrivivax sp. | reverse complement strand
CCACGCCCTGCGAAGATTACGAGCCCAACGATGTGCTGGTGCGCGCCATGGACCGCATCTTCATCCTGCACGCCGATCATGAGCAGAACGCGTCCACCTCCACGGTGCGGCTGTGCGGCAGCTCGGGCACCAACCCCTTTGCCGCCATCGCAGCCGGCGTGGCCTGCCTGTGGGGCCCGGCGCACGGTGGCGCCAACGAGGCGGCGCTGCAGATGCTGGAGGACATCCAGCGCGCGGGTGGCGTGGAGAAGATCGGCGAGTTCATCAAGCAGGTCAAGGACAAGAACTCCAACGTCAAGCTGATGGGCTTCGGCCACCGCGTCTACAAGAACTATGACCCCCGCGCCAAGCTGATGCGCGAAACCTGCCACGAGGTGCTGAACGCTTTGGGCCTGCACGACGACCCGCTGTTCAAGCTGGCCATGGCGCTGGAGAAGATCGCGCTGGAGGACGACTACTTCGTCTCGCGCAAGCTCTACCCGAACGTGGACTTCTACTCCGGTATCGTGCAGCGCGCCATCGGGATCCCGGTGAGCCTGTTCACCGCCATCTTCGCCCTGGCGCGCACGGTGGGCTGGATCGCCCAGCTCAACGAGATGATTGGCGACCCCGAGTACAAGATCGGCCGCCCTCGCCAGCTCTACGTGGGCGCCGCGCCGCGTCACGTCAAGCCGATAGGGGAGCGTTGAGGCCCAACACCGGCCCTCGCAGTCCCGGCCGCCGCCGGGTGGTGGCCGGTGCCGCGGGAGCGGCGGTCTTGTCGTGCCTGGGGGGCTGCAGCGAGCCCCAGCCACCGTTGAAGGTGGGCACCATCGTCTTCCCGGGCTACGAGTTCCTCTTCCTGGCCCGCGAGTCAGGCCTGTTGCCGCCCCGCGAGGTGCGGCTGGTCGAGCTGCTGTCCAGCTCGGACAACCTGCGGCTCATGGAAGAAGGGCGCCTGGATGCCGCCGCCTGCACGCTGGACGAGGTGATGGCCGTGCGCTCACGCGGGCTGGACCTGCGGATCGTGGCCGTGCTCGACGTCTCTGACGGTGCCGATGCCGTCATGGCCCGAGCGGGTGTTTCCCGGCCCGAAGACCTGCGCGGCAGCCGCGTGGGGGTGGAGGATACGGCCATGGGCGCGGTCCTGTTCGACGCGGTGCTGCAGGCGGCCTCACTGCGCGTGGAGGACGTCGTCAAGGTGCCCATCACGGCCGACCAGAGCGTGGCCATGTTCCACTCGTCGCTGCTGGACGCCGTGGTCACCTTCGAGCCCTGGGTGTCGCAGTTGGAGGCTCTGGGGGCCGTGCGCGTGTACGACAGCACCCGGGTGCCGGACCGCATCGTCGACGTGCTGGCGGTCAGGAGCGACGCGATCCTCAAGCGCCCTGAGGCGGTGCGCCGTCTGGTGACGTCCCACTTCCAGGCGCTGGCCCGCTTCCGGGCCGACCAGAAAGCCGCGAGCCAGCTGATGGCGGCCCGGTTGCAGCTCAGCCCGCAGGAGGTGCCCTCGGGCTTTCGCGGCCTGCGTCTGCCGGACGAAGCCGCCAACCGCGAGATGCTGCGCCAAGGCGGGCGCTTCGAACAGGTCGCGCAGGACCTGCAGAAAGTGTTGGTCGAGCGCAAGCTGCTGGAGCGCGCGGTCCCCTTCGACAGCCTGACCGACCCCCGTTTCATCCCAGGCGCATGATGCGTGCCGGCCGCCTCTTCAGCCTGCAGGTGGCCCTGCCCCTGGCCTTGATGGCGGTGCTGGCCATCGCCCTGGTGATGTCCACGGTGGACGCCGTGTACCGCTCGCGGGCCGAGCTCATCAACGAGGCTCGGCGCGACGCCATCTCCTCGGCCTCCGAGATCGCCCGCAGTGCCGAGCGGGCGTCCCTGGGTTCGGGCTCCACGCTGGCCTCGGACCTGACCCTGGAGGGCGCCGGTGACAACGTCGCGCTCGTGGCCATGATCGACCCGGAAGGCACGGTCGTCCTGGCCAGCCGGCTGTCCTTGCGCGGCGAACCTGCGGCCAAGGTCATTCCCGACTTTGACGAGGCCCTCTTCGTCCGCGTGGTCAGCAACCATGTCCGGGACGTCACGGAGTCCCCCGACGGTCGGCGTGTGCGCGCCGTGGTGCCCTACGACGAGCGCACGCCCGAGGCCAGGGTGCGCAACCTGGCGCACGGTGCCATCCTGGTCGATCTGGACCTCACCCACCAGATCGAGCTGTCGCGCCACGAGTCCGTGCACTACCTCGGGCGCCAGCTGGCCATGTCGGTGGTGGTCATGCTGCTGCTGGCCTGGTTGATGCGCTCCAGGGTCACCACGCCGCTGGCCCGCCTGGAGCAGGCCAGCCTGGAGTTCGCCGCGCGTGGGGAGGTGGGCGAGCCCGTGCCCGAGGAGGGGCCGCGGGAAGTGGCCGAGCTGGCCCGCAACTTCAACGAGATGACGGCGCGCATCCAGCAGGCGCGTCAGGAACTGCAAGCCAGCGCAGCCCGCCACACGGCCGTGGTGGAAGCGGCCATGGACTGCATCATCACGGTGGACGCGGCCTACCAGGTGCGGATGATCAACCCCGCGGGGGCACGCATGTTCGGCTACGAGCAGGCGGCCGTGGTCGGACGTCAGCTGGACATGCTCCTGCCCGAGAAGTACCGGGCCGCCCACCGCCAGCACATGGACCGCTTCGCCCAGACCGGAGTCACCACCCGTGTCATGGGGCGGCAGGCCTTGGTCCATGGGCTGCGCAGCGACGGCCGGGAGTTTCCTGCCGAGGCTTCCATCTCCCGGGTGAGGATCGAGGGCGAGGACCTGCTCACCGTGATCCTGCGTGATGTCACCGAGCGACAGCGCGCCGAGGAGGCCTACCGGGCTCTGAATGACTCGCTGGAGGAGCGGGTGGCCCAGCGCACGGCCGACCTGGCCCAGGTCAACCAGCGGCTGCAGGCCCAGGAGGCTGAATTGCGCGAGGCGCGGGACCGCGCCGAGGATGCCTCGCGCATGAAGAGCGACTTCCTGGCCAACATGAGCCATGAGATCCGCACGCCCATGAACGCCATCGTGGGCATGACGCATCTGGCGCTGCGCGGCACCCAGGACGCACGCCAGCAGGACTACCTGCGCAAGATCCAGCAGTCGTCCCACCACCTGCTGGGCCTGATCAACGACATCCTGGACTTCTCCAAGATCGAGGCCAACAAGCTGTCGCTGGAGACCATCGATTTCCCGATTTCCAGAGTGCTGGACACCTTCGTCAACCTCATCGCCGACCGCGCCTCCTCCAAAGGCCTCAGCCTCACCTTCGACGTGGCGCCCGAGGTGCCCGAGGTGCTGGTGGGTGACCCCCTTCGCCTGGGTCAGGTGCTCATCAATTACGGCAACAACGCGGTCAAGTTCACCAACCAGGGCGAGATCCACGTCTCCGTGGCGGTGGCACAGCAGGACGCCGCCGCCGTGACGCTGCGCTTTGCGGTACGCGACACCGGCATCGGCCTGACCCAGGACCAGATCGGCAAGCTCTTCCAGAGTTTTCAGCAGGCGGACACCTCCACCAGCCGGCGCTACGGCGGCACGGGGCTGGGGCTGGCCATCGCGCGCAGGCTGGCCGAGATGATGGGCGGGGCGGTGGGGGTGGACAGCCGCCTGGGACAGGGCTCCACCTTCTGGTTCACGGCCCGCCTTGGGCGCAGCCACCAGGTGGGCCCGCCTGCGAGCCAAGCTGGCGTGCCAGCGGCCGTCGCCCCCGGGCTGGCAGTGAGCATCGAAGGCGCGCGCATCCTGGCCGTGGATGACAACGAGGTCAACCTGCAGATCGCGCGGGAGTTGCTGCAGGAGTGCGGCATCCAGGTCGACACCGCGCAGGACGGCGAGGAAGCGCTGCGCTGCGTGCGGCAAGCCCCCTACGACCTGGTGCTCATGGACATGCAGATGCCGGTGATGGACGGGCTGGCGGCCACCCGCGCCATCCGCCAGATGCCGCAGTGCGCGGACATGCCCATCGTGGCGATGACCGCCAATGCGATGGACCAGGACCGCGAGGACTGCTTGGCCGCCGGCATGAACGACTTCCTGGCCAAGCCCATCGATCCGGATCGGCTGCTGTCCCTGGTGCGTACCTGGTTGCGGCCCAGGCAGGAGAATGCGCCTGCCGTGGCGGCTGGCGTGATGCCCCTGGTGGACGCTGTACGCGGGCCTCGTGTGCAGACCGACGCGGATGCGGCCCTGGGCGCGGCGGGCGCCTTGGGCCGGGGGCAGCAAGCCCCCACGGCGCAGGAAGCAGCGCCCCCGCGGGCGGGCCACCCGGCTGGGAGCGAGTGGGAGGGCATCGAGGGCCTCAACGCCGCGGCCGGTTTGCGCCGCGTGCTGGGCAATGCCGATCTCTACAGACGCATGATGGAGCGCTTCCTGCACGACCACGCGCAGTCACCCGCGCGCATTGCACAGGCCCTGCACTCGGGCGACCCCGAGGCCGCTGGCTTGATCGCCCACTCGCTGCGCGGCGTGGCGGCCAACATCTCGGCCGGGCCGGTGGAGCGGGCCGCCGCGCGTCTGGAAGCCGAGCTTCGTGCCGGCGTGCAGGACGTTCAGCCCCTGCTGGCCGCTCTCACGCAGGCGGTGGATGCGCTCACCGCTGCCTTGTCCAGCCGATTGCACCAGGCCAGCGTCGTGCCAGTGGGTCAGCACCTGGACTTGCAGGCATTGGGTACATTGGGGGCGCGCATGGCGGGGTTGCTCAGTGACGGGGACCCCGCGGCGCAGGAACTCGCGGCAGCCCACGAGGCCCTGTTGAGGCAGGCCTTTGGCCCGGCGTGCGAGACTTTCAAGGATCACCTCGGGCGCTTCGATTTCGACGAAGCTCTGGCCCAGTTGCGCAAGGTGCTGCAGCGCCACGGCTGCGCGTTGCCCCCATGACCATGACCGCCCAACCGTTCTTCGTCTTGCACGACAAACCCACCATCCTGGTGGTGGACGACACGCCGGACAACCTCACGCTGATGACGGCGTTGCTCAAGGACGACTACCGCGTGAAGGTGGCGCACAACGGCGAGCGCGCGCTGCGGCTGGTTCAATCGGGCGAGCCGCCCGCGCTGATCCTGCTGGACATCATGATGCCCGGCATGGACGGCTACGAGGTGTGCCGGCGCCTGAAGTCCGACCCGGTGACCGAGGCGATTCCGGTCATCTTCGTGACGGCCCGGTCCGAGACACATGACGAGACCCTGGGCCTGTCCTTGGGGGCGGTGGACTACATCGTCAAGCCCATCAGCCCGCCCGTGGTGATGGCGCGCATCAAGACGCAGCTCATGCTGAAGTCGGCCGCGGACTTTCTGCGCGGCAAGTCCGACATCCTGGAGTCCGAGGTGGCGCGGCGAACCGCCGAGATCCAGGACCTGCAGGACGCCATGGTGCTGTCCATGGCCTCGCTGGCCGAGACGCGCGACAACGAGACCGGTAATCACCTGCGGCGCACCCAGCATTACGTCAAGCGGCTGGCCGAACAGCTGCGGCGCCATCCGCACCACGCGGCCGAACTGGACGACCGCTGCATCGAACTGTTGTTCAAGTCCGCCCCGCTGCACGACATCGGCAAGGTGGGCATCCCCGACAGCATCCTGCTCAAGCCCGCCCGTCTGGACCCGGACGAGTTCGAGATCATGAAAACCCACACCACGCTCGGGCGCGACGCCATCGTGCACGCCGAGCAGGCGCTGGGGCGCGAGGTGCCGTTTCTGCGCTTTGCCAAGGAGATCGCGCTGTCGCACCAGGAGAAGTGGGACGGCACAGGTTACCCCGAAGGCTTGGCGGGGGCAGCGATTCCGCTGTCGGCGCGGCTGATGGCCCTGGCCGATGTGTACGACGCCCTGATCAGCAAGCGGGTCTACAAGCCCGCGTTCAGCCACGAGGACTCGGTGCGCATCATTCTGGAGGGCACCGGCACGCACTTCGACCCCGACGTGGTGGATGCCTTCAAGGCGGTGCAGGAAGACTTCCACGCCATCGCGGTGCGCTTCTCGGACGACGACACGCCCCTTGCAGCCCCCCAGCCTCAAGGCCTCTTCCTGCCGTCGTAGGGGTTGCCTGGCAAGGCCGGCTGGTTTTCTGCGCCCACCTCGTCGCCCGTGTCGAAGTACAGCACCATCTGGTGGTGATCGCCCGGGTGGATGGTGGTCAGCCCTCTGCGCACCTGCACAGGGCGCTCTGCTGTGGGCCGATACGAGGCCTCCACCTGGTAGCGCCCCGGCGGCAGGGCAGCGAACAGCCACGGCCCCGCCAGGGTGTGGTCCAGCACGGGTTCGGTGCCGCGCAGCGGCGTGATGCGCACCAACACATCGGCCAGATGAGCGCCGCTCTTGAGCGCCGCCGTGGTCAGCCAGAAGCTGAAGTCCTGGCGCCGGGCGTGCAGTTCCTGCAACTCGGAGTGACTCACGCCGCCGCTGGCGTAGGCCACGCCAGCCGGCGACATGCCGCGCTCGATGGCGGTGGCCGCGGGAAACCAGGCGGCCAGGGTCAGGGCCACCACGGCGTGGGCAGGATGCACGGTGGTCAGGGTTGCGTGTCGAAAAGGCATGATTCGGGGTTGGAGGACGGCTTGGCAATGGCAGCATTGCACCTGTCGTCCTGGCGCTCGACATTGCGGGTTCGCAATTCGCGGGCCGGTGCGAAGCCGGGTGCCCACACGGGCGTGCATGCCGGTGCGAAGACGCTTCGCCAGAAGGTGGCCAGGGTGGTTTGCCCCGTGCGACCGGGCCTCGGTGGGATAGATTTCTTTTCAGGAGCTCATGTCAGATGGATCTTCAACTTCAGGGCCGCACGGCCCTTGTCACGGGTGCCAGCGTGGGCATCGGCCGCGGCATCGCACATGCGCTGGCTGCCGAAGGGGTGCGGCTTGCGTTGACGGCGCGCCGCGCCGACAAGTTGCGCGAAGTGGCCGCCGAGATCGTGGCCGCTGGTGGGGTCGAGCCGGTGATCTTCGAGCAGGACATGCTGGCCGAAGACGCCTCGCAGCGCATTGCGCAGCGCGCCATGCAAGGCCTGGGCGGCGTGGACATCCTGGTCAACAACGCGGGCGGCTCGCGCAGCTTCAAGGACCTGCATGTCAGTGAGGAGGCCTGGAACGAGGCCATCACGCTGAACTTCCACCGCCCACGCCAGCTGGGAGATGCGCTGATCGACCAGATGATCGAGCGCCGCTGGGGCCGCATCATCAACATCACCGGCAAGAGTGAGCCCGATCACGTCAATGGCGCGTTCTGTGCGAAAGCGGGCATCCACAGCTGGGCCAAGGGCCTGTCACGCATGGTGGGGCCGCACGGCATCACGGTGAACTGCATCCCACCCGGGCGCATCCATTCCGAGCAGATCTTTCGCAACTACACCCCCGAGTACCGGCAGTGGCAGTGCGAAAACGAGATCCCCATGGGCCGCTACGGCGAGCCGGAAGACCTCGCGAATCTGGTGTGCTTCATCGCCAGCCCCAAGGCCAGCTACATCACCGGCGCCGTCATCCCCGTGGACGGCGGGCTGCGCCGGTACCAGTTCTGACACTGACTCTGACACCAGACGATAAGTCGACCTCACCACCACACCACGAAAACCAACAGGAGACTCCAACATGACCCTTGCCCGCAGAACCCTGCTGACCGCAGCCGCCCTGGGGGTGCCGCTTCTGGCGCGTGCCCAGTCCAACTGGCCGCGCCAGTCCATCCGCTTCGTGGTGCCCTTTGCGCCCGGTGGCACCTCCGAGATCGTGGCGCGTACGGTCGCGCAGGAGCTGACCAAGCAACTGGGCCAGACCGTGTTCGTGGACAACAAGGGCGGTGGCGCCGGCATCCCGGCCATGACCGAGGTGGCCAAGGCCGCGCCGGACGGCCACACCATCATCCTGGGCCATGTAGGTTCTCTGGCCGTGAACCCCTACATCTTCCCCAACCAGCCCTTTGACGTGAACAAGGACTTCCTGCCCGTCACGCTGCTGGCCAAGGTGCCCAACCTCTTCTGCATCCATCCGGATGTGCCGGCCAAGGACTTCAAGGAGTTCGTCGCCTACGCCAAGAAGAACCCGGGCAAGCTGGACTACGGCTCGGCCGGCAACGCCAGCGCGGGCCACCTGGCCATGGAGTACCTGAAGCTGGTGACGGGCATGTTCCTCACCCACATCCCCTACCGGGGCACGGGCCCTCAGCTGACCGACCTCTTGGCCGGCCGTACCCACGCCACTTCGGCCGGGTTGCCCGCGCTGCTGCCGCACATCAAGAGCGGCAAGCTGCGCGCCATCGCGGTGGGCACCACCCAGCGTGTTGCGGCGCTGCCGGAGGTGCCCACCGTGGCGGAGATGGGCTACAAGGACTTCGAGACCTCGCAGTGGTACGGCATCCTGGCGCCGGCGGGCACGCCGCGCGACATCGTGAAGCGCCTTCAGGAGGAATCGCTCAAGGCGCTGAAGTCCAACTCGGTGACGGCGCGGTTCGCCAACGACGGCGCGGTGGGCGGTGGCGGCCCGCCGGAGGAGTTTGCAGCCTTCATCACCCAGCAGCAGAAGATCTGGAGCGACATCGTCAAGCGCGCAAGCATCAAGCCGGATTGAGTGGCGTGGCCATGCGCACCCTCATCGTCGACGACCACCTGCTGTTCAGCGCCGGCCTGCAATTGCTGCTGGGCGCCACCGAAGGCGTGGGCGAGGTGGACTGCGCAGCCCACGGTGCTCAGGCGCTGGAGCAGGCGGCCCGCGTCCCCTACGACCTCGTTCTGCTGGACTGGCACCTGGGCCGCGAGCCCTCGGGCGTGGCCTTGATCGAGCAGCTGCGCGATCTGCTGCCGCAGGTGCGGGTCGTGGTCCTGTCAGGCGAGGTGCACCCGGACCTGGTGCGCAGCGCCATCGAGGCCGGCGCCGTGGGCTATGTGCCCAAGGAGTCCTCGCCCGAGGCCATGATCCAGGCGCTGAACATCGTGGCCCATGGTGGCATCTGCCTGCCGTCGGCAGCCCTGGCCGCCGAAGGGGGCCGCTTGCTGCCGGGCTCCCCAGGGAGCATGGAACGTGCCTCGCTGGCGCCGGCAGGCCGCAGCGGCGCCGGTGCGGCGCTCACCGACATCGGGGCGGCCTTTCCGCAGCTCACGCCGCGGCATGTGGACGTGCTGGGGCGCATCGTGCGCGGTTTGTCCAACAAGGAGATCGCCCGGGATCTGGGCATCTCCGATGGGACGGTCAAGCAGCACGCCTACGCCATCTTCCGCGAGCTGGGCCTGCAGAACCGCACCGAGGCGGTGTACCTGCTGGCCCGCATGGGGGTGCGCTTCCGCTGATCGGCCGGGCTGGGCGTGGAA
>CAYSOD010000121.1:0-9316 GCA_964432385.1 uncultured Rubrivivax sp. | reverse complement strand
CACGCTCTCGGCCCCGTCAGCCATGGTGCGCTCGAAGTGCGGGATGCCGCCCACGACGTCCACGCCCATGTCCAGCGCACGCTGCAGATTGGCCATCGCATTCGGGCTGCGCAGCACGCCGTCCTGCGGAAACGCCACGAGCTGCAGGTCCAGGTAGGGCTTGACCCGCTCCCTCACGTGTAGCAACGCCTCCACCGCCAGCAAGCGGTCGTCGCACACGTCCACGTGCGAACGGATGGCCAGCAGCCCCTTGGCCACGGCCCAGTCGCAGTAGGCCAGCGCCCGCTCCACCAAGGCCTCCTGCGTGAGGAGCGGCTTGAGCTCCCCCCACAGCGCGATGCCCTCCAGCAGCGTGCCGCTGCGGTTGACGCGCGGCAGGCCGTAACTGAGCGTGGCGTCCATGTGGAAGTGCGCGTCCACAAAGGGCGGGCAGAGCAGGAAACCCTGCGCGTCGACCACCTCCACACCCTCGGGCGCGGACAGTTTCGGGCCGACGGCGGCAATGCGGCCGTCCTGCACCAGCAGGTCGATGTCGGTGCGCCCGTCGGGCAAAGTGGCGTGGCGGATCAGCATGGTGCGGTCTAGAACGAAAAGGGGCCGCTCAGGCGGCCCCGTAGAAGAAGAGCCGCTCGAGCGGCGGCTCCGTGTAGGTCAGGGGGCTGCGGGCACAAGGATACGCTGCCAGCCATCAAGCCTTTGATCAGACCCTGCCGCGCCCCTTCCAGACGATTGCTCAGGGGTAGAAGTCGTACAGATCGCCCAGGGCCACGCCTTCGCGCCGGGGATCGGCACCACCGTCATAGACCTTCAGCCCAACACTGCTCGGACGAGCCACGATGGTGGAGATGCCGCTGGACTGCGCGGCAATGTTCACCGTGTGGCCCAAGGCACGCAGCCCAGTGACCAATGGATCGCTGTCGCCGTTGTTCGCGATGTTGACGTTGGGATGTTCCCCGCCCACGTTGGTGGTGGGACTGTTGGCCGCCCCGAAAGCGATCATGGACGTGGCCTGCTGAGCGTTCATGCCCCAGTCCAGCACGCCCACCAGCGTCTTGGTGACGTACTGGATGATGGTGGAGCCGCCCGGAGAGCCGGTGGCCATGACGAAATCTCCTCGCTGACCGCCGCTTTGCTGGAAGACGATGGTAGGCGCCATGGAACTGCGCGGGCGCTTGCCGGCGGCCACACGGTTGGCGATGGGCAGACCCTGCGCATCGGTGGGCGTGGCGGAGAAGTCGGTCAGCTGGTTGTTCAGCAAGAAGCCGCCTTTGGTCATGTGGAAAGCACCGAAAGCGGACTCCACGGTCGTGGTCATGGACACGATGTTGCCGGCCCGGTCCACGATCGAGAAGTGGGTGGTGCCGTTATCGGTGGCCGGGCCATGCTGGCCGTAACTGGTGGGCCCAAGGGCACCCGCCTTGGCGGTGCCCATGCTTCGCGTGGTGCTGATCAAACCGGCGCGGGACTTCAAATAGCCCTTGTCCAACATCGCCGCTGAGCTGCCGCCGGGCAGCGGCACGAAGTCGGTGTCGGCCACGTACAGGTCACGGTCCGCGTAAGCCAGACGCTGCGCCTCCGACACCAGGTGCACGCCCAGCACCGTGGGCTTGCCGCCGTTGACGTCCATCGCGGTGGGCTTCTGCGCAGCGATGTCGAAGTTCTCCAGGATGCCCAGAGCCTGGGCGACGGCCAGGCCGCCAGAGGACGGCGGGCCCATGCCACACACCTGCCAGCTGCGGTAGACAGTGCAGATGGCATCGCGCTTCTTGGAGCGGTAGTTGGCCAAGTCTGCCAGCGTGGTCAGGCCCGGGGTGATGCCGCCCGTGGTGTCGGCGATCTCGTCGACGATGTCCTGGGCGATGGCGCCGCCATAGAACGCGGCGATGCCGCCTTCGGCGATGGCCTTGTAGGTGGCGGCGAGGGCCGGGCTCTTGAGCAGGGTGCCGGTGGCCTTGGCCGTGCCGTCAGCGTTCAGGAAGTAGGCCTTGGCCTCGGGGTCACGGGCCAGGCTGGTGGCCGAGCCCGCGATGGAAGCCGACATGCGCGGGCTGATCTTGAAGCCGTCATTCGCAATCTGGATCGCCGGGTCGAAAAGGTCCTTCCAGGGCAACTTGCCGGCGTCCTTGTGGGCTGCATCCAGCATGTGCAGCACGCCCGGCGTGCCGATCGAGCGGCCGGACGATCGGGCGTTGGGCTTCGGCACGGTGCGGTCCGCATCACTGACCCAGCGCAGGTAGTTCTCGGTGGCTGCTGCCGGTGCGGTCTCGCGGCCGTCATAGGTGGTCACCGCCTTGGTGGCCGCGTTGTAGTGAAGCATGAACGCACCGCCACCAATGCCCGAGGACTGAGGCTCCACGATGCCCAGCACCATCTGAACAGCCACGGCCGCGTCCACCGCAGTGCCGCCCTTGCGCAGGACCTCGCAGCCGGCCTTGGTGGCCAGGGGGTTGTTGGCCACCACCATGTAGCTGCGCGCAGTGACCACCGTCTTGCTGGCAAAGCCCGTGGCAATCTCGGGTGCGCCGTTCTCGCCGGGTTTGCCCGGGTCATACAGGGCGCCGGCGGGCGACATCTGCAGGCAGGCGTTCTCGGCCACGTTGTCGCCGCCGCCGCAACTGGCCAGCAAGGCTGCGGCGCTCACCAAGGCGGTGGCGGCAAAGCGTCTGGAAAAGTTCATGCTGAATCCTTGGTCATCAAGTTGCCAGCCCCTGCTTTGGGCCAGTCGATGCCCATCTTGCACCGGGAATGCCCCACCAGCCACGGGGATATCCCTGCCGCGCAGGGCGAGTCGATGCGAACTCGCCCCGGCGGCACCCAGGGTGACCATGCAAGCTCACCCTGACTGGGGTCAATCCTGCGCCGATGCCACGGCCCCGCGGGCCGTATTGAAGAATGTCCAGCATGTCTTCATCAAGTTGTTCGTCAATCGCTGGTCCCTTGGTGAGGCACCGGGAGACCCTGGGGCTGCCTGTGCGTACTGTGGACATCGGTGAACTCCTGTGGACAGGGGACCGGTCATGAAGGTCTTGTTATGGCTGGCGTTCGGCGTGCTCGCTGTGCTGTGGACGGGTGGCGCGGCCTTGCTGGCCGGACTGACGGACTGGGCGGCGCAGGTGCTGGGCTCCAGCGCGGCGGCCGATTGGGCCAAAACGGCGGCAAAGTGGCCCGTGCCGGAGTGGATCGCCCTGTGGGTGGACCCACAGCTCGTGCGCTTCGTCCAGGAGGCCGTCTTGTGGGCGATGGGCGTGCTCGGGTCCTGGGGCGAAGGCCTGCCCCTGGCCGTGCAGTTGATCGGCTGGCTGGAGCCCCTGATATGGGGCGCTTGGGGCCTGGGCATGCTGGCTCTGTTGGTGCTGTCAGGAGGCGCCCACTGGTGGCTGGGGCGGGGCGAGGCCCGGCGCGCCGCATGATCAAACCCGATGTCTTTGCCGAGGCCGCCCGCTCTTGCGACAGGCTGAGCCTGGCGGACCTGCTGGGCCTGCATGGGCAGACCTCGCCGGCCGTGCTCTTGCTCGTGCTGTCGGTGTTGTGCGTGTTGCCGGTCTATGGCGTGGGTACCGCCCTGAGCTTTGCCATCCTGGCCATGGCCTGGCGATGGAGTCGCATGGCCCAGGCGGAGCTCATTTCAGGCGCCGGCTCAGGCCTGCCTGAGCGCCTGGGGCGCCTGCGTCTGGACCCCACCTGGTCACGCCGCTGTCTGCACGGCCTGGCCTGGCTTTATGCCACCTCGGGACGCTGGCTGCGGGCCCGGTGGACCTTGCTGTGCCACCCGTGCACAGGCGCCTGGTGGGGGGTGTGGATTGCGCTGATGGCGCTGGTGATCTTCCTGCCATTGCCCCTGGGCAATGTGCTGCCCAGCCTGAGCCTGGTGCTGTTGAGCCTGGGGTGGATGTTCCGGGATGGGCTGGCCCTGCTGGCCTCCGCCGTGGTGGGCTGCGCCGCCATGGCCTTTGCCCTGGCCTTCGGCCACCTGCTGTGGGAGGGCGTGGAAGCAGCAAGCGCCTGGTTGGGCCTGGCGGTCTGAACCGGTCAAGGTCTCAGCTGACGCCTGGAAAAGGCCACAGACCGCTTGGGCCATGTCGCTGATGGCCGCTGTGCAAGAAGGCGGCTGAATCCCACCCTCACGCCCGCCGAGGTACGCGCCGCGCCCCCAGCGCGAGCAGCCCAGCCGCCAGCACCACCACCCACAGCGCCCAGGTGAGTGAGCTGGCCGTGGCGATGGCGCCGATCAGCGGCGGCCCGAGCATGAAGCCGCTGTAGCCCACCGAGGTGACCGAAGCGATGGCCGCCGCGGGGCTCACGCCGGGCACGCGCGTGGCAGCGCTGAAGAGGATGGGCGCGACCGGGGCGAGGCCGGCACCGGCCAGCGCAAAGCCCACCAGCGCCACCACGGGGTGGCCACTGAGCAGCACCACCGCCATGGCGGTGGCCGCCAGCCCAGCGCCCCAACCCAGCAGCGCCGTCTCGGCAAAACGCGCGCGCAAGGCATCGCCCCCGAAGCGCGACACGGCCATCGCCCCCGAGAACGCGGCATAACCCAAGGCCGCCTGCGCCTGGGGCTGACCGAGCTCCTGCTGCATGTACAGCACACACCAGTCGTACATCACCCCTTCGGCCGTCATGCCGGCCAGGATCAGCAGACCGATGACCAGCAGCGGGCCTCGTGGCCAGGCAAAGTGAGCGTGACCCGACGCTGGGTCCTCGTGGTCTTCCACCGGCCGCATGCCGCGTGCGGCCAGCAGGGCCGCGAGTGCCACCAAGAGGCCCAGGCCACAGAGCTGCGCACGAGGTGGTGCACCTGCGGTCAGCAAGGCCGAGACCACGCCAGCGCCCGCCATGCCGCCGACACTGAACATGCCGTGCAGCTGGCTCATGACCGGCCGACCCCCCAGCCGCTCCAGCATCGAGCCCTCGGTGTTGATGGCCACATCGAACAGGCTCATGCAGGCGCCCAGCACAAGCACCGCGGGCAACAACGCAGCCAGGCCCGGCAGCTCCAGGAGGCTGCCGAACAGCACGCCCGCCACCATCGCCGCCAGCACCAAGGTGCGACGCGGGCCCAGGCGGCCAACGACGCGCCCGGCCAAGAAGAGTGACGACACGGCACCCAGCGCAGCCGCCAGCAGCACCGCAGCCAGCGTGCCGTCACTCAGGGCGTGGTACGACTTCACAGAGGGGATGTGCGCGCCCCAGGCACCCATCAGCACCCCCAGCACGCCAAACTGCACCCGCGCGGCCCAGCGGGCGCGGGCGAGCAGCTCAGCTTGCGCGAAGGGCATGGGCGGCCAGCGCCACGAAGCCCGCGGCGTGCGCCGGGTCCAGCCAGCGCGTGACCACCACGGCATCCAGCCCCGGGTCCACCCACACCAGGTGGCCGCCAGCCCCTTGCATGAACACCGCGTCGGCGGACGCCTGCGGAAACGCCTGGCGATCGCGGTTCAGCCAGACCAGCCAGCCGTAGAAAGGCGCGATGGCGCAGGGTGTGGCCATGCGCTCTGCCCATCCCTGCGGCAGCAGCACCTGCCCCTCGTGTCGCCCGCCATTCAGAAGCAGTTGCCCCACACGGGCCTGGTCGCGCGCGCTGATGGACACGCCGCCGCCCCAGTGCGTGCCACCCGGTACGCTGGGCAGGCGCTGGCCGTCGAGCGTCACTTCGGCACCGTCATAGGCCTCCCAGCGGAAGGGGTCTTGCGCGCCCAGGGGCTGCAGGATCGCCTCACGGAACACCGTCTCCAGCGGGCGGCGGAACAGGTGCAGCAGCGCCAGCGACAGCTGGTTGATGCGCACGTCGTTGTACTCCCAGTAGCTGCCCGGTGCCTGCAGGGGCCGCGCGCCGCCCTTGGGGCCGGCCGCAGGGCGCGGGTCTTGCCCCACCTTGCGCCAGCGGTCGGCCTGGTCGGACAGGCCAAAGCAGGTACCTTCCCACTCGCTGGTCTGCTCCAGCAGATGACGCCAGGTGATGGCCGCGTTGTGCGACGAATCGAAACCGATACCCGGCAGCTGTGGCGCGACTGGGGCGTCCACGTCCGGCAGCAGGCCACGCCCGTGCGCCACGCCCGCCAGCAGGCACAGGTAGGTCTTGGCCACGCTGAAGGTCTGGTCTGAGCGGGACGGTTCGCCCCAGGCGGCGAGCTCCCGCCCGTGCTGCCACACCACCCCGCCCACGGGCCCGCGCGGATGCACCGGCCCGAGCAGCCGGTTCCACGGTGGCGGGTCTTCATGGTGGATGCCAAAGCGCAAAGGCTCGGCCGCCGGATCGCGCGTCCAGGGGGTCTCGTGGGCGCCCGCGAAGACCAAGACCTCGCGCAGCGCGGGTGACGGCATCAAGGCCACCCCCGCACGGGCTCGCTGCGGGACTTCACCCTGCGGCGACGATCAGGCCGCAGGCCAGGCGCGGGCCCGAGTTGCCCGCCGGCTGGGAGGCGTAGTCGTCGGGGTCGCGGTGCACGATCACGCTGCGGCCCACCACGTTAGCGGCACCCGCACCCACCGACAGCAGGTCGGACTCCCAGCTCCAGCGGGCCACGCCGTTCGCATCGGCCCGCAGGTTGGGCATGTCACCGGCGTGGCGGTCACTCTTGCCGTGGTGGGCGTGTGGCTTGCCACCGGGATTGAAGTGGCCGCCGGCACTGGTGCCATCAGACGCTGAGCAGTCGCCCTTCTCGTGCACGTGAAACCCGTGCTCGGCGTTGGGCTTGAGCCCCGAGACCTGTGCCGTCACCAACACCTTGCTGCCACGCGCCTCAAAGCGCACCGAGCCGCTGACGCCGTTGCCCTGGGTGGGCTTTAACTCGGACACCGCGCTGGGCCCGGGCGGCGTCGCGGCACAACCCGCCAGCGCCATCAGCGCGGCTGCGGCCACTGGAGGAATGGCGGACCTGAATGTCTTCATGGGTTCTCCTTGCGTGGATGGAGCATCGGCGGCACCCGAGCCCGCCCCCGACCGGGGACGGCGCAGCGCCTGCCGCGCTGGATTGGAGCACGGGCAAGCCTGTCAGTGCGAAGCGTCCGCGCGACAACGAAGCAAGTTGCTCATACAGGCACCACCAGCACATGGCGGGACTGCCAGCGCAGGCCGCCGGCGCCGGGGGCTCGCAAGGGCTGCAGCTTCATCGTCAGCGCCCCGCGCTCGTCAGCATTCAATCGACGCCAGAGAAAGTCACCCGCGTTGCCCGGGTCCCCGTCCACGAAGAGCTGTGAGGTGATCTCGCCAAAGCTCGGGTGGCGCAGTTTGAGATGAATGTGCGGCGTACGGCCGGCGTAGGGGGCGGGGCGGATGGTGCGAAAGCTCACAGTGCCTTGAGCCCCGGCGCGGGCTTCACCATAGCCCTGGAATCCCTCGTCCACTTCCGCCGGCTGAGCGCCATCACGCGGATGACGGTAGCGGCCCCAGGTGTCGCACTGCCAGATCTCCACCACCGCGCCGTCCAGCACCCGGCCCCGCGTGTCACGCACCAGCAGCTCGAGCCCCAGGTGCTCGCCTTCAGCCACGCGCTCGCGCCCGCCACGGGCCACCCGCGTCAGGTCGGCGTCCCAATCACCCGCAAAAGGCCCGCGCGCACGCCAGGCAGGCTGCGGATAGAACGGCCCTTCGGTCATGGACGGCAAGGGTGTGGCGTTGGCGGCAGCCCGTACCACCCCGGGGGCGGCCAGGGCGGCTGCGGCGGTCAGCAGCAGGGCGCGACGAGGAAGACGTGCACAAGGGCTTGTCATGCCGCGAATTGAAGCACCTCTGCGCAGGCCCGCGCAGCGTGAGGGTCAGCGGAAAGAAAGCGCCCTGGCTGTCAATTGGGATTCGGGGGTCAGAGCACGGCCACGGGACCGGCCTGGGGAAATCTGTCCTGGCTCACGCCGCCACGCGCTCGATCAAAGTCGCCATGCCCATACCCGATCCCAGACACATGCTGATCACGGCGTAGCGCCCGCCCGTGTCGGCCAGGTGGTGCATGGCGGTGATGGTCATGCGCAGGCCGGTGGCGCCGGGGGGGTGGCCGATGCTGATGCCGCCGCCGTAGAGGTTGGTGCGCTCGCGCGGGATGCCCAACTCCCGCTCGGCGTGCAGGTTCACCACCGCGAAGGCCTCGTTGATTTCCCAGTAGTCGATGTCGGACACCTTCAGGCCCGTGCGCTGCATCAGCTTGGCGATCGCCGGCACCGGCCCCGCGCCCATGATCTCCGGCGCCACGCCCACCACAGCCCAGTCCACCAGGCGGGCTTGCACGGGGATGCCGTGCTCCCGCGCCGCCCTGCGGCTGGCCACCAGCAGCGCCGCAGCGCCATCGGTCACGCCGCTGGAGTTGCCCGCGGTCACCTGGCCCTGGCCATCATGACGGAAGGCGGGCTTGAGCGAGGCCAGCTTCTCGGCCGTGATCTGCGGGCGGGGGAACTCGTCGTGCTCGAACAGCTTTGTGGCGGGCTGGCCGTCGGCGCCCTTGCGGGCGCCAAGGTCCGGCACCGCGCGGGGCGCGATCTGCCGTGAGAGGAAGCCGCTGGCGCGGCCCGCACCAGCACGCTGCTGGCTCATCAGCCCCCAGGCGTCCATGTCCTCGCGTCGGTAGCCGAAGCGCGCGGTCAGGTTCTCGGCCGTGTCGCCCATCAACTCCTTGGTGAAGGGGCAGCGGTAGATGTAGTCCAGCCCGTCCACCAGCGTGGTGGGCCCGCGCCCGGCGCCCCAGCGCGTGCTGTGCGAAAGATACGGCACGCGCGAGTAGTTCTCGCCACCGGCGGCCACCGCGATCTGGCTGTGGCCTGAAGCGATCTGCTGCGCGGCGCTGACGATGGCCTGCGAGCCGGTGCCGCAGGCGCGCACCACGCCGAGTGCGGAGCTTTCCTCGGGCAGGCCGGCCAGCAGCGCGATCTTGCGGCTGACGAACAGGCCGTCATGGTCCACCGGTGCGGTGTTGCCGAAGACCAGGTGGTCCACCTTCGCCGCCGGCAGCCCGGCGCGTGCCAAACAGGCCTGCACCACGTGCACGCCCATCTGGTGCAGCGGCACGTCACGCAGGGACTTGCCGAAGTCGCCGAAGGGCGTGCGCGCGCCCGAGCTGAGGATGATGTCGTCGTCTTTCATGTCAGGGGGCTTTCTTCAAGTCCGGGTGCCCAGGTGCGGATGCACACCGGCAACTGTCTCGTGCTTCGACAGGCGCTCGGCGGCCAGGTGGACGGACAAACGGAATCCGGTCAAGTCATCAGATGCACTTCGGGCTTACCAGTATAGGCAGCCGTCCCACAAAACAAAACAATCGTTTGGGTATTGAGAGCAGCCTGGCATTTTCTTGAGAGATTCCCTGCGCATGAGCACCATCGACTGGCACCC
>CAYSOD010000120.1:0-9365 GCA_964432385.1 uncultured Rubrivivax sp. | reverse complement strand
AGGGCATGGGCGGGGCGATGGACCTGGTGGCCGGCGTCAAGAGTGTGGTGGTGCTGATGGAGCACGTGGCCAGGAAGAAGGACGGCACCATCGATCTCAAGATCCTGCCCCAGTGCACGCTGCCTCTCACGGGTGTGGGTGTGGTGGACCGGATCGTGACCGATCTGGCCGTGCTGGATGTGACGCCGCACGGCGTGAAGGTGGTGGAGATCGCCCCGGGCGTGACGCGCGAGGAATTGCAGTCCAAGACGGGCGTGCCACTGCAGTAAGCTGGTGCCTCCCTGGGAGGCTGCATGTTCAGAACCGCTGACAGGGCTGCGAAAGCGGCCCTTTTCCTTTCTTTCGCGCTGTTGCTGGGTCTGGGTGGCTGCGCCGCGCCGCCATCGGCCAGCTCGGCAAGCGTCCCCCTGCTGCCCGAGGGTGCCTCGGGGCTGACGGCCAAGCCCGGCTGGTCGGCCCAGCGCTTCATGGTGGCCGCGGCCAACCCCCTGGCCACCGAGGCCGGCTACCAGGTGCTCAAGGCAGGAGGCAGTGCGCTGGACGCTGCGATTGCCGTGCAGATGGTGCTCACCCTGGTGGAACCGCAGTCCAGCGGCATTGGCGGCGGTGCCTTCCTGATGCACTGGGACGGTCGCGCCGTGCAGGCTTGGGACGGGCGCGAGACCGCCCCCGCCGCAGCCGATGAGCGCCTGTTCCTGCTGCCTGACGGTAAACCGATGCCCTTTCAGCAGGCCGTGGTGGGCGGGCGCTCGGTGGGCGTGCCGGGCGTGGTGCGCATGCTGGAGCAAGCCCACCGCGCCCATGGCCAGCTGCCCTGGGCACAACTCTTCGTGCCGGCCATTCGCTTGGCGGAAGAAGGCTTTGCCGTCAGCCCGCGGATGCACACTCAGCTGCTGGCCGAGCAGGCCTTGAAGGCCACGCCCAACGCCGCGGCGTACTTCTACGGCGCCGACGGCCAGCCGCACCCGGTGGGCCACCGCCTGCGTAACCCGGCCTTGGCCCAGGTGCTCAAACGTCTGGCGGCCGAGGGCAGCGCCGCATTGCACACCGGCACGGTGGCCGACGACCTGGTGCGCCGCGTGCGCGAGCACCCCACCAACCCCGGGCGTCTGAGTGCGAGCGACCTGGCGGGCTATCGCCCGGTGGTGCGCGAGTCCATTTGCACAGAATGGCGGGCCTACCGCGTCTGCGGCTTTCCGCCACCGTCGTCCGGGCACCTGGCCATCATGCAGATCCTGGGCATGCTGGACGCGCTGGGGCCCGAGGCCCCGGGGCCTTCAGCGGACGGCCCAGCCAGCGCCCCGTTCCTGCACCGCTACACCGAGGCCGCTCGTCTGGCCTTTGCTGACCGCGGCCAGTACGTGGCCGACCCGGACTTCACCCCCGCCCCGGGTGGGCGCTGGGCCTCGCTGCTCGACCCGGCCTACTTGCGCTCGCGCGCGGCGCTCATGGGCGCGCAGAGCATGAACACGGCGCAGCCGGGCCGCCCGCCAGGCGTGGAGCGTTTGTCCCATGCCCCGCAGCCCCACCAGCCTGAGTTCGGCACCAGCCACCTCAGCATCGTCGACGGACAGGGCCGGGCGCTGGCCATGACCACCACCATCGAAGCGGTGTGGGGCTCGCGCATCTTGTCCGACGGTGGCACGGGTCTGCCCGGCGGCTTCCTGCTGAATAACCAGCTGACCGACTTCTCCTCTGCGCCGTCGGATGCCCAAGGCCGGCCCATCGCCAACCGCGTGGAGCCGGGTAAGCGCCCGCGTTCCAGCATGAGCCCGACGCTGGTGTTTGACCGGCGTGACGGCCGTCTGATCATGAGCCTGGGCTCGCCCGGCGGCGCGGCCATCATCCACTTCACGGCCAAGACGCTGCTGGGCACCTTGGCTTTCGGTTTGGATGCGCAGCGTGCCATCGACCTGCCCAACTTCGGGAGCTTCAACGGGCCGACGGTGCTGGAGAAGAGCCGCTTCGATGCGGCCACCATCGAGGCGCTCAAAGCGCGTGGTCACGTGGTGCAGGAGATCGACATGACCAGTGGCCTGCAGGCTATCGAGCGGCGCGGCACCGGGTGGTTCGGTGGCGCCGACCCGCGGCGCGAGGGCGTGGTCAGAGGAGACTGAGCGCGCGGGACACCCGGCCGACCGCGTCGTCCCAGCGCGGCGCGTTCGCCTGGCGGAACAGCCGCACCGAGGGGTACCACGGTGAGGTCTCGGGCTGCAGCCACCAGCGCCAGTCAGGCGCCTCCGGCAGTATCAATAACACGGGCACGCCCAGGGCGCCGCCCAGGTGCGAGAACGCCGTGTCGATGGTGACCACGGCGTCCAGTTCGGCCATGAGGGCGGCCGTGTCCTCGAAGGTCCCCAGTTCCTGTGGAGTGAGCACCTCGATGGGCAGGGCCCCCGGGTGGCGCTGCAGGTCCTGCGCGCGCGGGCCCATCTGTAGGCTGACCAGGCGCACGCCCGGCACCTGCCCGAGCGGCAACAGGGCCTCGAAGGGCAGTGCACGGCGACGCTCGTACTCGTTCTCAGGCCGGCCGCCCCAGATCAGGCCTACCCGCTTGGCGCTGCCCTTCGGGCCGACCCGGCGGTCCAGCAGTTCGCGCCAGCGGGCCTGAAGGTCGTCGCGGGCCCGCAGGTAGGGGCCGCCCGTGTCCAATTGCAGCCGGTCGATCTGCAGGCGTTGCGGCAGGCTGCCCACGAAGACCCAGTAGTCGCAGCCTGCGCTGCGCGTGTCGTCCAGCCGCGTCAGCACCTGCGAGCAACCGGGCAGCGACCGCATCAAGCCCTCCAGCGGCGGCGCCACGCCCATCACCACCTGGGCCCCCAGGGCGGCCAGCCGCGGCACGAAGCGGCAGAACTGGATGTGGTCGCCGTAGCCCTGCTCGGTCAGCACCAGCAGGCGCTTGCCGCGCAGGTCCTGCCCCTGCCACAGCGGCATGGGCAGCACCGGCTGGCGTATGCGGTTGGACACATCGGCAGGCCCGAGGCTCAGGCGCGACTCGTAGAGCGAAAAGCCGTCCCGGTAGTCGCCCCGGCTCAGGCGGCACAGCGACAGGCGGTAGAGCAAGCCGGGCGCGGCCGGGCGTCCCGGGATGACGTGGCCCCGCACCAGCTGTTCTGCGGCGTCCAGCCGGCCGGCCTCAAGCAGCAGGTCCGCTTGCAAGGCCACCACACCCGGGTGGCCGGGCAGGGCGCGCGCGGCCACTTGCAGATGCTCCTGCGCTGCGGCGCGGTCGCCCAGCAGGCGCCGCGCCTGCGCCAAGGCCAGCCTGCATTCGGGGTCATCAGGGGCCAGGCGCTGGCAGCGCTTCAGGGCGTCACAGGCCTCGGGAATACGCTGCAACATCAGCCCGGCGCGCCCGGCACCGAACCAGGCCTGAGGCTGGGCCGGTTCCAGGCGGGTCACCGTCTTGAAGTGGTCCAGGGCTGGCTCAGCTCGGCCCAGGTCCAGCAACGCAAAGCCGAGGTTGAGGTGCGCCACGAGGTGGCCCGGGTCCAGCTGCACGGCCCGCAAGCCGAGCTCGGCCGCCCGTTCGGGCAGGCCGGCGCGGCGCATCAGCTCGCCCAGGTTGGCCGGGTAGGCAGCATGGCGTGGGGCAGCCTGCATGGCGCGCTCCAGGCACGCGGCAGCCTGCAGGTCGCGGCCGGCGTCGGCATAGAGGATGGCCATCAGGTTCCACGCATCGGCGCAGTCCGGCATCTCATCGAGAAGCCGGCGGCACAGGTCTTCCGCCACGGCCGGGCGGCCTGCGGCGCGCTCGGATTCCGCCAGTTGCAGGACCTGGGCCAGAAGGGGGGCTTGCATGCGTGTCTGGCCTGGCGTGCTGCGCGATGTCTTGACGGGCCCGCTCGCGTCAGCGCCGGGCGGTGGCCATCGCCTTCGCCGCCTCGGTCACCAGGGGCGGGCCGCCGTAGATGAAGCCGGTGTAGATCTGCACCAGGTCCGCGCCCGCGTCCAGCTTGGCACGCGCATCGCCTCCCGACATCACCCCGCCCACGCCCATGATGGGGTAGCCGGCGCCCAGCGCCTGTCTCAGGGTGCGGATCACGCGGTTGCTCGCTTCCAGCACGGGTGCACCCGACAAGCCACCTGCCTCAGCCGCATTCGCATGGCCCGCCACGGCTTCCCGCGACAGGGTGGTGTTGGTGGCGATCACGCCATCGATCCCGTGGCGCTGCAGCGTCGTGGCGATGACTTGAATCTGCGCCTCGTCCAGGTCGGGCGCGATCTTCAGGAACATGGGCACCTGACGACCATGGGTCTGCCGCAGGGCCTCGCGGCGGGTCTGCAACGCGCCCAGCAGCCCGTCCAGGGCCTCGTCGCTCTGCAACGAGCGCAGGTTCTTGGTATTCGGACTGGAGATGTTGACCGTGACGTAATCGGCGTGCGGGTACACCCCGTCCAGGCAGGTGAGGTAGTCGTCAGTCGCACGCTCGATGGGCGTGGCCGCGTTCTTGCCGATGTTCAGCCCCAGGATGCCGCCACCGGCGCGGAAACTGCGGCTGCGCCGCACGTTGGCGATGAAGGCGGCCAGTCCCTCGTTGTTGAAGCCCAGGCGGTTGATCAGCGCGCGGTGCTCCACCAGGCGGAAGATGCGTGGCTTAGGGTTGCCGCTTTGGCCCAGGGGCGTGACCGTGCCCACCTCGATGAACCCGAAGCCCAGCGCGCCCAGCCCGTCGATGCAGCGGCCGTTCTTGTCCAGCCCTGCGGCCAGGCCCAGCCGATTGGGAAAGCGCAGGCCCGCCACCATCACGGGGTCGCTCACCCGCGTCTGTTGCCACAGGCACTGCGCCGGCGTGTTCTGCAGGGCGGCGATCGCCCCCAGGGTGAGGTCGTGGGCCTGCTCCGGGTCCAGACCGAAGAGAAAGGGGCGGGTCAGCGCATAGGGGAGCAGGGACATAATCTTTTTATTCTCGCAAACCCCGCTTCGCACGAGGGGCCTCAACGGCCGCCACCGGGCGGGCGCGCCCTGACACCTTCACAGATGACCCAAGACGAACTCAAGGCCGCGGTGGGCCAGGCGGCGGTAGCCTACGTGACCCCGGGGTCGGTACTGGGCGTGGGCACGGGCTCCACGGTCAACAAGTTCATCGACGCCTTGGCGCAGTCCGGCGTGCCCTTGAAAGGCGCGGTCAGCAGCTCCGAACAGAGCACGCAGCGCTTGAAAGCCCACGGCATCACCGTACTGGAGGCCAGTGCCGTGGAGCACCTGGCGCTTTACGTGGACGGCGCCGATGAGATCGACGGTCGCGGGTTCATGATCAAAGGCGGCGGCGCGGCACTGACGCGCGAGAAGATCGTGGCAGACCTTGCCGAGCGCTTCATCTGCATCGCCGACGAATCCAAGCTGGTGCCCGTGCTAGGTGCTTTTCCGCTGCCCGTGGAGGTGATCCCGATGGCGGCCGCACAGGTGGCCAGGCGCTTCGCGGCATGGGGCGGTCAGGCCACACTCAGGCCTGGCGTGTTGACGGACAACGGCCACCCCATCCTGGATGTGCGCGGGTTACGCATCGAGGACCCGCTGGCCATGGAGACCGAAGTCAACCAGTGGCCCGGTGTGGTGACCGTGGGCATCTTTGCGCGCCATCGCGCCCACACTTGCTTGCTGGGCACCTCAACAGGCGTGCGCACGCTTGTGTTCTGATACGTCCATCCGTAACCACCACTTCGAGGACCGCCGTGGCGAAACCCAACTACTCGTACGAGAAGCGCCAACGCGAACTTGCCAAGAAGAAGAAGAAGGAAGAGAAGGCCGCGCGCAAGGCCCAAGGCAAGACGGAAGGGGGCGAGGCAGGTGCGGAAGAGACTGCCGCGGATGGGCAGGAGGGCGCTCAGACTGCAGCTGACGAGGCAACGGCGCAAACCGCATCGTCCCCTGCCGCCCCACCCGCGGCCTGAAGCTTGAGGCCGCAGGGCCCGGATTGCGTCACACGCGGCATCACTCCTCGTCGATGCGCTGCCGACGGGCCTGCCGAACCAGCCACCGCGCCGGGTCCAGCGCATCCAGCAATTCAGCCTCCAGCGGCATGGGGGTGGCCTCCACCCAGGCGCACAACATCTGCGCCGCCAAGGGCGCCCAGATCAAGCCGCGCGAACCCAGGGCACCGATCACGTACAGGCCGGGTTGCCGGTCGATGAACCGGACCTGATCTTGGCGTGAACCGGGGACCCCAACCAACTTGGGTACCGGGCCGATCAGGGGCAGCCGGTCTGGCGCCTTCAGGCGCCAGGACACCCGCCCCCCCAGTGGCGTACCTGCTGCGGGCTCCAACCCGGTGAGCCACTTCAGCCGCTCCAGGTTCCAGCGCTGATCCTCGACATCCAGGCCCCGATTCTCGTCGTCGGGGCGCAGGCTGGCACCGCACAACAGCCGACCATCGGGCAGGGAGGCTGCGTAGCCATGCCCGCTGACGGGCCGGGCCAATACGGACTGGGAGGCGAACCAGGTGATCTGCCCGCGCGTGACCTCCAGCGGGCCCAACGCCGCAGTGAAGGTCGCCTCGGGCCGCGCCAACACCGGCAGACCCACGCCTGCGGCCAGCACCACCAAGGGGGCGCGCGCCAGTTCAGCGCCTGCCGTATCCAGCACTTTCCAGCACGGGTCTTGTTCGGTCGCGCGAACCAGCGCGCCGACCTGGGCGCCTCCCTGAAACCGCACGCCGGGCGTGGCCAGCGCATGCCGCACCACGGCCCCTGGGTCCACCCACCCCCCTTGCAGGAAATGAAGTGCCGGGCCCCCGAGAGGCGCGGCGGCGGCCGCGGAGGCTTCCTCCTGCGACAGCCCGCACACATAGCCCGGCAGGTCTGCAAAGTTCTGCGGGGTGAACGGTGGGGTGAACGGCGGGGCGAACGGCGGGAAGTTGTTCCCTGGCAGCTGAGGCCGCGTCGGCGGGGTGTTCCTCACCGCCAGCAGCCCGTCAATGCGCCCCGGCACTGCGCCCAGCCGAATCAGCTCCGCGTAGTAGCGTGCAGCGCCCAGTGCGGCGTGACGGTGCAGTCGGGCGTGCACGCCATCGTCGCGATGGACCACGCCGTGGAAGAGCCCCGCGGGGTTGCCCGATGCGCCGCTGGCAGGCGTGGGGGCGGCGTCCAGCACCGTGCACTGCCAACCCTGGCGCGCCAGCGCCTGCGCGGCGCAGGCGCCCGCCAGGCCGGCACCGATCACCACGGCCTGGCGTTCGCCCGTCCAGGGCCCTTGCGGCCGGCCCGCGGGAGCACGGTGTGGCGCCCGGGGGGCGAAGCGCGCCACGCTCATCTCGCGCTTGGTGCCCAAGCCCGGTGCCCGTTCCACCTCGAAGCCAGCGGACTTCAGGCCGTCCCGCACGGTGCGGGCCACGCTCCAGGTGGCCGCCGTGGCCCCACGGGCTGCCAGGCGCCCCAGCGCCCGAAGCAACCACGGATCCCAGAGCTCGGGGTTGGCCCGTGGGGCGAAGCCGTCCAGGAAGAAGGCGTCGAAGCTCCCCACCACTTGGGGCAGCAGCCGGCGGGCGTCACTCAAGGCCAAGGTGAGCTGCACGGGCGTGAGCCCGGGTGCCGCAAGCTCCAGGGTGTGCAGACCGGTCAGCAGAGGCGGCCAGGCGTCGATCAGGGCTTGGGACATCGCTGTTGCCAGCAGGTGTGATGGGCCGTCATCGTCCGGCGCACCGTTCTCGGTCAGGTGGGCTCGTGCGAGGTCCTCCCGGCAGGGCGGATGACGCTCCAACGACACGAAATGCAAGGTCTGGCAACGGTCGGGGTCCGCTGCCCAGGCAGCCCAGGTGGCCAGGAAGTTGTGACCCAGGCCAAAGCCGGTTTCCAGGATTCTGAAGTGCCGATGCCCGCGCCAGCGCTGCGGCAGCCCGTTGCCGCTCAGAAACACGTGGAAGGCCTGCTCCCGAGCGCCCATGGCCGAGTGGTAGACGTCACCATAGTCCACCGACCGGGGCACGCCGCTGGAGAAGTCGATGCGTGCTGCGGGTAGGCTGGGGTGTCTCATCCCGCCAGTTCTCCTGCGAAGGCTTGCGTCGTACTTTCGCCGGTCGGGCGCTCTGCGCCGCTGTGGTGACTCTGCGCTCTCTGAGACAACCACTCGAGCAGGGCTTCCCGCACCGGGGTCAGCCCGCGGTACTCCAGCACCGCCGGGCTCATGGTGCGGACCGCTTCGTGAAGAAGCGCTGCCTGGGCGGGTGTGCCCAGGGCCTGTCCGAGCGGCTGAACCTCCACCTCGATGGTGAACACGGCCTGTCCTGCGGCCGGCACCGGCAGAAAGGTCTGGCGCTCAGTGCGCCACCAGGCCTGGCCAGCAAAGTCCGTCTGCCCCGCCAAAGGCCAGCGGTCCGCGTCCACCCGGGCTGGGTGGGCGTGCAGGCGGGGGTGGCCGGTGACGTTCCAGACAAAGCGCTCGAAGCTCTCCGGGCCGCAGACCACCCGCATGAGACGCTCTCCTGCTGCCAGCAAAAGCTGAGGGTCGGCCACCGGTGCGTGGATCTCGTTGTAATGCCGCCCGACCTTTTCCGCCGGGTCCCAGTGCGAGGGCAGGGTCACCGCCATCCAGGGAATCCGCCCTGTGTCGCCCTGCACCACGGCCAGATCCTGGGCAAAGCACAAGGCCAGCAGGCCGGCCAGGCGCCAGCGCGGCTCCAGCCCCATCAGGCATCGGCCGATCTCGTCGCCCAGGCCAAAGGCGCCTACGGTGGTTGCCTCTACATCGCCACCGGCCACGATGACGCCCAGGCTCAAGGACGTCGCGGCCTGTCCGTCCCAGCTGAAGGCCTTGGGGTGCTCCCGAGCGGCCTGCTCGCAAACGCGTGTCAGGGCGGGTGCGGGGTCGAAGCCCGGCACGGCCACCAGGGCCTGGTGCGCGAAAGCACTGAGCACGGCCAGCTTTTCTCGCTGGTGCCGGCTGCCGGGGGTCAGAGGTGTCAGATGAAGGGCAGCGGCTTCCAATCGGCGCAGGCCGGGCTGCATCCGAAACGGTGCCACGACCGCGGCCTGGAAGTCGAAGCTCATGCCCGGATGATGCCCAAGTCCGAAGGCCGGCGGTCGCGAGGTCTGCCGTTTGACAGGGCAGATCTCGCTCTCAACACAGAAGAAGGAACCTGCGCCTCACCCCCGCCCCGGGCGGTTGCCATGACAAAGGGCACCCCGCGAGGTGCCCTTGGATGTCGTCCGGCCAGGCCACTGCCCTGGCCTTGGAGGCCGCAAGCCGTAGCGCAGTTCCGCTCAGACGCGCTTGCGGTACTCGTGCGTGCGGGTGTCGATCTCGATCTTGTCGCCGTCTTCGACGAACAAAGGCACGCTGATCTCGAAGCCCGTTCCCACGAGCTTGGCCGGCTTCATGACCTTGCCCGAGGTGTCGCCCTTGACGGCCGGCTCGGTGTACTCGACCT
>CAYSOD010000119.1:0-9382 GCA_964432385.1 uncultured Rubrivivax sp. | reverse complement strand
AGGTCATCAACATCCAGGGCAGCGACCACCACGGCACCATCGCCCGCGTGCGTGCGGGGCTGCAGGCCGCGGGGGTGGGCATCCCGGCCGGCTACCCGGACTACGTGCTGCACAAGATGGTGACGGTGATGCGCGGGGGCGAGGAGGTCAAGATCTCCAAGCGCGCCGGCGGCTACGTTACGCTGCGCGACCTCATCGATTGGACGAGCCGGGATGCGGTGCGCTTTTTCCTGATCAGCCGCAAGGCTGACACCGAGTTCACCTTCGACGTGGATCTGGCGCTCAAGCAGAACGACGAGAACCCCGTTTTCTACGTGCAGTACGCCCATGCGCGCATCTGCTCGGTGCTGGTGCAGTACGGGCAGGACACCACGGGCCTGGACAGCGCAGACTTGTCTTTGCTGACGGCGCCCACCGAGAGCGCGCTGATGCTCAAGCTGGCCGAGTACCCGCTGATGCTCACGCGCGCGGCAACCGAACTCGCGCCCCACGACGTGGCCTTCTACCTGCGCGATCTGGCTTCAGCCTTCCACAGCTACTACGCGGCCGAGCGATTCCTGGTGGCCGACCCTTCGCTGGCCCGAGCCCGCATGGCGCTGCTGTGCGCCACACGGCAAGTGCTGCGCAATGCCTTGACGGTGTTGGGCGTGAGCGCGCCCGAGGCCATGAACCGTGAAGAGATGACGGAGGGCTGAGTGCCTGTGACCGATCCTGCCAACCTCCCCTCAGCGTCACCCCGGGCCGAACGGTGCTCAACTTCGGCCCTGACCGGGCCACGGATGGCTCGGGCTCAGCGCGGCGGGTTCGTGATGGGCCTGATCGTCGGTTTGGTCATTGGCCTGGCCCTGGCCCTGGGCGTGGCGCTGTACGTCACCAAGGCACCGGTGCCCTTCGTCAACAAGGTGCCCCAGCGCAGCGCCGAGCAGGACGCGGCCGAGGCGCAGCGCAACAAGAACTGGGACCCGAACGCGCCCCTGGCCAGCAAGGTGCCCCGGCCCGTGGCCGCTGCGCCCGACGCCAGCACGTCCGCCGCATCCGCGCCCTCCGCCGGCGCAGCGCCCGCTGCGGCCAGCGGTCCGGTTGCAGGGCCGGCAGCCGGCACAACAACCTCGACCACCCCGCCGGCTCGCAATCCGGCTGCCATCCTCGCCGGCCAGGCTCCCCCACTGGCCGGCGCGGCGTCCGCCCCTGGCAGTACAAAGGCCGCCAAGGCAGGCGACCCTTTCACGTACTTTGTGCAGGCGGGCGCCTTCCAGCGCGCTGAAGATGCAGAAACGCAGCGCGCCAAGCTGACGATGATGGGCCTGGAGCCCCGGGTGCTGGAGCGCGAACAATCCGGCCGCACGGTGTACCGGGTACGCTTGGGGCCGTTTGAGAAGCAAGCGGAGGCTGAAGCACTGCGCGATCGGCTGTCCGGCACCGGCATGGAAGCTGCATTGGTGCGGGTTGAAAGGCCCGCTCAGTAAATGCAGCAGGCCCTCTGAAACCATGAACCACCGGGCACCGGGCGAGTCCCATCGCGCAGGGCCCACGAGGAAAGGATCGTCATGAATCGCCGCAATTTCTCCCACTGGCTGGCTGCGCTGGGAGGCACGGCCGCCGTCCACGGCGTGCAAGCTCAGGGCGGGCCGGTCGAGGGCGTGCATTACGTCAAGTTGTCGCAACCGGCGCCCGTCTCCGCGCCCACGGGCAAGATCGAGGTGGTGGAGTTTTTCTGGTACGGATGCCCCCATTGCAATGCGCTGGAGCCGGCTCTGGAGGCCTGGATCAAGCGCTTGCCCGCCGATGTGGCCTTCCGTCGCGTGCCGGTGGCCTTCAGTGCCACGCACGAATCGCATCAGAAGCTCTTCTATGGCCTGGAGGCCATGGGTCAGCTGGAGGCCATGCACCGCAAGATCTTTGCGGCCATCCACACGCAGCAGCAGCGGCTGGACCGTGAGGCCGACCAGCTGGCCTTCCTGAAGGCGCAGGGCGTGGACGAGGCCAAGTTCCTGGAGATGATCAAGTCCTTCTCGGTGCAGACCAAGATGCGCCAAGCCAAGCAGTTGTCCAGCGCCTACAAGATCGACGGCGTGCCCGCCATGGGCGTGGCCGGTCGCTTTTACACCGCCGGCTCGCTGGCAGGTGACAACCAGCGGGCACTGGCGGTGACCGACTTCCTCATCGAGCGGGCGCGCAAGGGTGGCTGAGTCGCCACCAGGGAAGTGATCGACAAGAGAAGTGATTTTTGAGGCCCAATCGGGGCGGGCGGCACTAGAATCTTCTGCAAGTTCCATGCCGCCGCAATGCATCGATTTCCCGTACCCCCAGCCCTGGCCCCGGGGCGCCTGAGGCGCCCGGCCACGCTGAGCGCCTGGCTCGGCCCGGTGGCCGCCAGCTTTTTGCTGGCCGCGGCCTGCGGGCCCGCGTTGGCGGAGAAGGCCGACCGCAACAAGCCCATCGTCCTGGAGGCCGACAAGCGCGGTACCGTGGACGCCCAGAAGCAGACCACCGTCTTCACCGGCAACGTGGTCATCACCCAGGGCACCTTGCAGATCCGGGCCGAGCGGGTGGAAGTGCAGGAAGGGCAAGACGGTTACCGCAACGCGGTGGCCTTCGGGTCTGCCCAGCAGCCGGCCTTCTTCAAGCAAAAGCGCGACGGCGTAGAAGAAACCGTGGAGGGCACGGCCGAGCGCATCGACTTCGACGAAAAGGCTGACACGCTGCGCCTGACTGGCAACCCCGTGGTGCGGCGCATGCGCGGCGCGCAGATGGCCGACGAAATCACGGGCACCTTGATCACCTGGGACAACCGGACCGAGTTCTTCACGGTGGATGGCGGCGCCAAGACGCCTGCCAACCCCACAGGCCGGGTCCGGATGCTGCTGAGCCCGCGGCAGGCGGCCTCCGGCCCTGCCGCCAGTGCCTCAGGCGTTTCAGGCACTCCAGGCAGCTCAGGCCCGGCCAAGGCCACGAACGCAGCGAACCCTGTGACACCGGCCAGCCCGTCGAACGCCACCAAGGCCCCGCGGGCTGCGGGTGCGGCCCCCAAGTGATGAGCGAGCCCCGCAGCGCCGGCCCGGCTGACGCCGGCACCGGCGGCCCGGTGGGCGCTGTGCCCAGCCGCCTTGAAGCCACCGGCCTGCAAAAGCGCTTCGGCGCCCGCAAGGTGGTGAAGGACGTGCACCTGGCCGTGGGCGGCGGCGAGGTGGTGGGGCTGCTGGGCCCCAACGGCGCGGGCAAGACCACCACGTTCTACATGGTGGTGGGCCTGGTGCGGGCCGATGCCGGGCGCATCCTGATCGACGCACAGGAAGTCCAGGGCCTGCCCATCCACCAGCGCTCACGCCTGGGGTTGTCCTACCTGCCGCAGGAGGCCTCCATCTTCCGCAAACTCACGGTGGAAGAGAACGTGAGAGCCGTGCTGGAGCTGCAAGGCGGGGCGGACGGCAAGCCCCTGGCCCCCGCAGCCCTGGAAGGGCAGCTGGAACAGCTGCTGAGCGAGCTGGGCATCGAGAAGCTGCGCGACGTGCCCGCGCCAGCGCTGTCTGGCGGGGAACGCCGCCGCGTGGAAATCGCCCGCGCCCTGGCCACCCGGCCGCGGTTCATCCTGCTGGACGAGCCCTTCGCTGGCGTGGACCCCATTGCCGTGATCGAGATCCAGCGCATCATCGGCTTCCTGCGCGCACGCGGCATTGGCGTGCTCATCACCGACCACAACGTGCGCGAGACGTTGGGCATCTGCGACCGCGCCTACATCATCAGCGACGGCCTGGTGCTGGCCGAAGGCACGCCGCAGGAGATCGTGGACAACCCGCAGGTCCGCCGGGTCTACCTGGGTGAGCACTTCCGGATGTAGGCATGCGCACCTCTCTGCAGGTCCGGCTCTCCCAGCACCTGGCGCTCACGCCGCAACTGCAGCAGTCCATCCGCCTGCTGCAACTGTCCACGCTCGAGCTGCACCAGGAAGTCGAGCAGATGCTCGAGCAGAACCCCTTTCTGGAACCCGAGGATGAGGACGGCTCAGCCTGGGAATCGCCGCTGGAGCGGCCCGCACCGCCCGAACGGGCGGCGGAGCGCGAGCAGCAGTCCCTGGCCGAGGCCGCAAGCGAGGTGGGCGCGGAGGGTCAGGAGGCTGGCGGGGAGCTCGACGCCGCAGACTTCGGCAGCACCGAGCGCGAGGACTGGGCCAACGGCACCGAGACCGACGACTTTGACGGCATCCGCGAGCTGCCTTCATCGGCGGGTGCCGGCTCTGCACCCGGCGAAGACGACCTGGACCCGCAAGAACGGCGCGCCCTTGACGTCAGCCTGGCCGACCACCTGCGCGCGCAGATCCCGGGGCTGCGCTTGTCGGCTGGCGATGCTGCCGCCCTGATGGTGCTGATCGAATCCCTCAACGAGGACGGCTACCTGGCCGATTCGTTGGAGGACATCGCTGAGTCGCTTTCTGGCGGCCTGGACGAAGACGACGCCGATGACCTGCGCAGCCGGCTGCGCTGTGCCCTGCATTGGCTTCAGCGACTGGACCCACCCGGCGTGGGCGCGCGATCCTTGTCGGAGTGCCTGACGATCCAGCTGCGCGCAGGCCCTACCAGCGCGGCGCGCCAGGTGGCACTGGCCCTGTGCGCCGATCATCTGGACTTGCTGGCGCGGCGCGACGTCAAGCGTCTGATGGCTGCGACCGGTGCCGACGAGGCCCTGCTGCGCCAGGCCCAGGCGCTGATCCTGGCCTGCGAGCCCAAGCCCGGCCGGCCCTTTGCCGACGCGCAGTCGCAGATCGTGGTGCCTGATGTGGTGGTGCAGCGCAGCGGGCGGGGCTTCAAGGTGGTGCTGAACCCGGACGTGATGCCGCGCCTGCGCATCAACGACCTCTACGCCGCGGCCATCCGCGGCCAGCGCGGCGGGCCGATGTCGGCGCGGTTGCAGGAGGCGCGCTGGTTCATGAAGAACATCCAGCAGCGTTTTGACACCATCCTGCGCGTGAGCCAGGCCATCGTGGAACGGCAGAAGGCCTTCTTCACCCACGGCGAGATCGCCATGAAGCCGCTGGTGCTGCGCGAGATCGCGGACGAGCTGGGGCTGCATGAGTCCACCATCTCGCGCGTGACCACGGCCAAGTACATGACCACGCCGCAAGGCACCTTCGAGCTGAAGTACTTCTTCGGCAGCTCGCTGAACACCGAAGCCGGCGGCAACGCCTCCAGCACCGCCGTGCGGGCCCTCATCCGCCAGATGGTGGCCGCCGAAGACCCGAAGAAGCCCCTGTCCGACAGCACCTTGAGCGAGATGCTGGAGGAACAGGGCATCCAGGTGGCGCGCCGCACGGTGGCCAAGTACCGCGAGGCGCTGAAGATCGCCCCCGCCAACCTGCGCAAGGCGATCTGAGGATCTGTGAGAAGTCGCCATGGCCGCCCCACCGCCCGTCCCCCGAGCCGCCCGCGCGCTGGGGCGTTCCGGCACCCTTCACAGGCGCTGAGTCCGGCATGACCCCATCGCGCCCACCGCAAGGCGAAACACAGGCTCTCCTGAACCGCACGGTAGACCTGTTCCTGCCGGCGGCCGGCGGCTCCGAGGCCTTGCTGGCCGAGGAGGTGCAGCGCCTGACCGGCCGCCCCGCCCAGGCCGGGCGCGGCGGCGTCTGGGCGCAGGGTGACGGACTGCAGGCGCTGCGACTGAACCTGGAGAGCCGCATCGCCCAGCGCGTGCTGTGGCCGCTGGTGGACGGCCCCTACCGCGACGAGCACGACCTCTACGACCTGGCGAGACGCGTGCCCTGGCCCGACTGGATCACGCCCGCGCAGACCTTGCGCGTGGACGTGAACGCCCAGGGAAGCCCGCTGCGCAGCGTGAACTTCGCCGCGCTGCGCATCAAGGACGCCGTGTGCGACGTGATGCGCGAAGCCACGGGTGAGCGCCCCAGCGTGGACACGCGCCACCCCGACCTGCCACTCGTGCTGTACGTGGGCCCCGACCACGCCACGCTGTTTGCCGACACCTCGGGCGAGGCGCTGTTCAAGCGCGGCTGGCGCGACGCCCAGGGCGGGCGCCAGGAGGTCAAGGGTGAAGCGCCGCTGAAGGAAACCTTGGCCGCAGCCATGCTGGCAGCCGCCGGCTGGCAGGGCCGGACCGAGGATGGCCCGCTGCTCGACCCCTGCTGCGGCGCGGGCACCATCGCCATCGAGGCCGCGCAGATAGCCTGCGGCATGGCCTCGGGGCTGCAACGCCGCTTCGCTTTCGAGCGCATGCTGCCGTTCCGCGCACTGCTGCCGCAGTGGCAGACCATGCGCCAGGACGCGCTGGCGCGCGTGCACGCTCCAGCAGTGCCGGTGTTCGCCGGCGACGTGAGCTTTCGCATGACGGACTTTGCCGCGCGCAACGCGCGCCGCGCCGGCGTTCAGCACGCCATTGAGTTCAAGACGGCGGATGCGCTGCAGCGCCCGGCGCCGGCAGTCGCCGGCGTGATGTTGCTGAACCCGCCCTACGGCGAGCGCATCGAAGCCAAGGGTGTGGCCCGACGGACGGGGCCTTCGCAGACGAGCGTCCAGCGGGGCAGCCGCGACGGGTTTAGGGGGGGTGAGGGGGGTGAGGGGTTGGAGGCTTCCGAGGGCATGGGCCGACGGGTCGCTCGCGAAAGCTTCGAGGCCGGCGGCAGCTCCGCCGAGTTCTTCAGCGGCCTGGCCTCCCACTGGAAGCGCCATTACCCTGGCTGGACCGCCTGGCTTCTGAGTCCAGACATGAAGCTGCCCTCGCTGATGCGATTGAAGGAGAGCCGGCGCGTGCCGATGTGGAACGGCCCGATCGAGTGCCGCATGTTCCGCTTCGACCTGGTGGCGGGCTCGGCACGAGGTTGAGCGACCTCAGCCGCGCAAGCCCCACCAAGCCAGCAAGGCCAGCGGGGCCGTGTCGGCACGCAGCACGCGTGGGCCCAGGGTCACGGGCTGAAAACCAGCGGCCCGCGCCGCCGCCTCTTCGGCGGGGGACAGGCCCCCTTCCGGGCCGGACAAGGCCAGCACCGACTGAACGCCAACGCTCCTGAGATCCAGGGCACGCAGGGCCGTCGTCGGTGACAAAGCATCCGCGCTGAAGCTCAACACCAGGCGCGCCGTGCTTGACGCCGAATCAGCACCTGCTGGCCCCAGCCCCTGCAGCCACCCCGCCAGCGACTGAACCTCGCCCACCTGCGGCACCCAGGCCCGGCCGCACTGCTCGCTGGCCGCCACCGCCACCGCCTGCCAGTGCTCGCGCTTGCGCTGCGCCCGCTCGCCTGACAGACGCAGCACCGAGCGTTCGCACTCCAACGGCAGGAGGGCGTGGACGCCCAGTTCGGTGGCCTTTTCCACCAAAGTGTCCATGCGCTCGTTGGCCGGCATGCCCAGGGCCAGCGTGAGGCGCTGCGGCATCTCGGGCAGGGTCTCGCAGGCCGGTCCGACGCGGACCACCACCGCCTTTCGGCCCATCTCCAGCACCTGCGCGGTGTACTCGTGGCCCCGCCCATCGAAAAGACGCAAGGCATCACCAGGCTGTACCCGACGCACCTGCGCATGGCGCGCCGCGCCTTCGGGCAGACCAAACTCGTCAAGCTCGACCAAGGTGCGGTCGACGTGCAGGCGGATGGTCATGCGCTGCGGAGCCTGGGTTTGCTGGCCGCGCCAGATTCAGCGGCCGCCCAGCACCACCTCCACCGCCAGCGCCACGCCAGCGAGTTCGGCGTCCTGGCCACCCGGGGCGGTGAGCATCAGGCCCACGGGCAGTTCGCCCTCGGCGTGGCAGGGCAGGCTGAAGGAGCAGCCGTCGAGGAAATTGCCGACGAAGGTGTTGCGCAGCAGCAGGCCGTTGGCCTTGAAGAAGGCCTCGTCGCTGGCCAGCAGATCGGCCACGGGCGGCGCCACGATGGGCACGGTGGGGCACAGCATCGCGTCAAAGCCCTGCAGCGCCCGGCCCATGCGGGCGATCCAGTCGCGTCGGCGCTGCTGCATCACGATGTAGTCGGCCGCGGACACCGGCTCGCCCAGGGCGATGCGCGCGGCCACGCGGTGGTCATAGCGCTCGCGCTGGGTGCGCATGTCCTCACGATGCACCGCCCAGGCCTCCACGGGCGAGAAGCCGCCGGGCGCGTTGATGGCGGCCACCTCAGCCAGCTCCTTCAGCGGCAGCTCCACCAGGCGGGCACCGGCCACCGACAGGCGCGTGAGCGCACGGGCGAAGGCGGCGCTGACGGTGGCGTCCAGCCCGTCCATCACCAGGGTCTGCGGCACGGCAAGACGCACACCGTCCAACGGGCGCGGCACGGCGGGCAAGGGGCTGCCGGAGAGCACGCCGTCCACGGTCAGGCAGTCCTCCACACAGACCGCCATGGCGCACACCGTGTCCAGCGTGTGCGACAGCGGAAAAGCGCCGGCGATGGGCACTCGCGACTGCGTGTTCTTGAAGCCCACCAGGCCGCACAGGGCCGCCGGAATGCGGATGGAGCCGCCCGTGTCTGAGCCCAGCCCGGCCACGCACAGGCCTGCGGCCACGGATACGGCCGCACCGGAAGAGGAGCCGCCAGGTATGCGCGCCACCTCGGCATCGGCCGGGTTGGCCGGGGTGCCGAAATGCGGGTTCGCACCCACACCCGAGAAGGCGAACTCACTCATGTTCGTCTTGCCGAGCAGGGCCGCACCGGCCGCGCGAAGTCGCGAAACGGTTGGTGCGTCGGCAGTGGCCGCTGGGCGGCCCTGTCGCAGCACCGAGCCCGCCAGCGTGGTCTCCCCGGCCACGTCGTACAGGTCCTTGATGGACACGGGCAGGCCCGCCAGCGCAGGCGCTTGTACACCCGCGGCCGCCATGGCATCCGCATGCCGTGCGGCCTGCAGCGCGGCCTGCGGGTACAGGCGGGTGAAGGTGCCGGCCAAGGCGGTCGTGGCCGCCGATTCCAGGGCGTGGGCCACGGTGGCCTCATGAGTGGTCTGGCCCGCAGCGATGCGGGCGCGACGTTCGCGAATCGTCAGCAAGGTCGGCAAGGTCATGTCAGCAAGGTGAGGGCAAGGGTGAACGGGTGAGCAGCGCCGCAGCGGCCCGCGACAAGCAGCCTGGCACTGCGGCGGCGCGCCCAGTCCAGGCGGGCCTCATCATCCCCGAAGTTCGCGCCGCAGGATCTTGCCCACCGCCGACTTGGGCAGGTCGGCGCGGAATTCGATGGTGCGTGGGCGCTTGTAGCCGGTGAGCTGCGCCTCGCACCAGGCCCTCACGTCGGTCTCCTGCAAGGCCGGGTCCTTGCGCACGATGAAGGCCTTGACCGCTTCACCGGAGCGTGGGTCCTCCACGCCCACCACCGCGGCCTCCAGCACCCCGGGGTGCTGGGTCAGCACATCCTCGATCTCGTTGGGGTAGACGTTGAAGCCGCTGACGATGATCATGT
>CAYSOD010000118.1:0-9396 GCA_964432385.1 uncultured Rubrivivax sp. | reverse complement strand
GGCCAGCAGGGCACCGGGAACGTCACGTGAAGCATCGATCGAGCGCCGGATCAGCTCCAGCGAGGTGGGCCAGTCCAGCCCCATGCCTCGCTGGGCCGTGTCCATGGCTTCGGCCACGCCCAGCCCCATGCGCCACAGGCGTTGCCGGTAGGCGATGGTGGCGTCCCAGTCGATGGCGCAGTCCAGCCAGGGGTCGATAGCGGCGCCGGCGTCGGCCACCACGTGAACGGCCGAAAACGCGATGCGGTCCAGGGGCGTTTCGGGCGTGGCCGGCGTGAACGAGCCCGGCCCTTGCAGGACATGAGGCTGCAGGGTGCCATCGGCCAGAGGCAGTTGAAGACTGAGGGACATGAGGGGCCTCTTGTTGTCAGGAACTGTGCAATGTTGCGGGTCTGCGGCAGCGATTGGGAACGGATTGGAAGCGGATTTCACAGCGATTGCGGCGGATCTGCACTCGATCGATCAGAAGCTTCCCCGCTCGCCCTGACCCTGTCGAGGGGCTCAACCCGATCGCTTGAGATCCTTGACGCGAAGGTGCATCGGAGGCATCAGAGGCATCAGAGGCCTAAGGGCGGCACATCCACCCAGCGCCGCTCCCGCCAGCTTTGCAGCGCGGCCTCCACCAGCTGCACGCCCTTGGCGCCTTCGACCAGGTTCCAGCGGTACGGCGCGCCCCCCACCACATGCCGGATGAAGGCCTCCCACTGGATCTTGAAGCCGTTGTCGTACGCCTCGCTGTCGGGCACCTCCTGCCAGTGCTCGAAGAAGTTCATCGACTGCTTGACGTCCGGGTTCCAGACGGGCCGCGGTGTCGTGACGCGGCTCTGCGCGCGACAACTCTGCAAGCCGGCCACCGCGGAGCCGTGGGTACCGTCAACGTGGAAGGTCACCAGGTCGTCGCGCCGCACGCGGGTGACCCAGGAGCTGTTGACTTGCGCGATGACCGGCTCGCCGTCATGCCCCTTGAGTTGCAAAGTGGCGTAGGCGGCGTCATCGGCGGTGGCCTCGTAGGCACGCCCCTGCTCGTCCCAGCGCCGCGGGATGTGGGTGGTGCCCAGGCAGGACACCGCCTGCACCTCCCCAAACAGGTTGTCCAGCACGTAGCGCCAGTGGCACATCATGTCCAGGATGATGCCCCCGCCATCCTCGGATCGATAGTTCCAGCTCGGCCGCTGGATCGGCTGCAGGTCGCCCTCGAAGACCCAGTAACCGAACTCGATGCGCACGCTCAGCATGCGGCCGAAGAACCCGGCGCGCCGGAGCATGTCGAGCTTGCGCAGGCCCGGCAGGAACAGCTTGTCCTGCACGGCGCCATGGCGCAGCCCCCGGGCCTCGGCCTCACGAGCCAGCCGCGCGATCTCCAGCGCCTGTGCCAGGGTGGTGGCGATGGGCTTTTCACAGTACACGTGCTTTCCTGCACGCAGCGCCCGGGCCAGCAGTTCTGGACGCATCTGCGTGGTGCCGGCATCGAAGAACACCTCGTTGGTCGGGTCCTGCAGCGCCTCCTCCAGCTGGGTGCCCCAGCGCGCCACGCCATGGGCCTGCGCCAGCGCTTCGACCTTGGCCGCGTCACGGCCGATCAATATCGGATCGGGCATGACACGCTCACCGCAGGCCAGGCGGACGCCGCCTTGCGCCCTGATGGCCAGGATGGAGCGGATCAGATGCTGGTGGGTGCCCATTCGACCGGTGACGCCGTGCATCACGATGCCCAGGTTGCGGGTGCTCATATTGGGGCGGTACCTCAGGTTTGTTGGGGGATGGCGGTCAAGGTGTGCTCTTCAGCTCACACGCAGCCGCAGTCCATGGTCGTAGGGCAGCGCAGGGTGGGTGAACTCGGTCTGCGCGTTGACGTAGTGCAGCGCGATGGCACGGCGCCAGCGTGAGGAGAGGTTGGGTGCGGACTGGTGGAAGGTGTTGCCGTGATGGAAGGACACCCCACCGCAAGGCACCGGTGCAGGAGACATCGGCTGGCGGGCGAGGATGGCCGCTGGCAGTTGCAGGTTGTACGGCTCGTCTGCAGGTGCCTCATGCGCGTAGACCGGCCCTCGGTTGGTGCCTTCCCCAAAGTACAGGCAACCGTTCTCGAGGGTGGCGTCATCAAGCGCGATCCAGGCTGTGACCACGCCTTCCAGGTCGTTGGGGCCGAAGTAGAAGTTGTCCTGGTGGGCGGGCTTGGGGCCACCCCCTTCAGGCGGCTTGAAGAAGACCTGACTGAAGTAAACCGACACGCCCGGGCCGATCATGGACTCCACCATGTTCACCAGCGCTGGCCGGCAGGCCAGCGTCCGCACGATGTCGCGGTGGTGGTGGGGGTTGTCGAGCTTTCTGAGCACCGTGCGCGCGCTCACACCCCCATCCACGTACCAGGCCCGCTGGTCTTGCGGCAAGGCGTGCAGGAAGTCCTCGCCCCAGGACTGGATGTCCTCGACCAAGGCGGCAGCCTCGTCGCGGCGCAACAGACCCGGCACGGTGAGGTGCCCGCTGTGGCGGTAGATGGCACGGTCGGCATCGCTCAGCATGACGGTCTCCTCGGGTGCGGCTTCAGCCTGTTGCGGCACATGGGGGCACATGGGGCACGTGGCGGCCCGTTGGGGTCTTTGAGGCTCTTGAGGGACCTTGGGGGCTTCTTGGGCCTCAAGCAGCCGCCTTAGTTCTCCATTCGGTGAATTAATATAGACCGGCCCACGGGCTCCGTCAAGCGGGACCATGCCTCGATCTGCTGGTGATATCTTGACGGACGGCGGCGGGAATTGACTCGGTGTCCCTGGGCGCCTACCATTGATCATCACCGTCCGGTTAACTCACAGAGGTCCCCCATGCCCCGTATCCAGACCACCGTCGTTGGCTCCTACCCCGTGCCAGACTGGCTTGTCGCCGCACCGACAGAGCAGGCCCTGATGGACGCCACGCGGGTGGTGATCAGCACACAAGAGCAGGCCGGCGTGGATGTGGTCTGCGACGGCGAGCTCTACCGCTTCGACATCAACCATCCCGAGACCAACGGGATGATCGAGTACTTCGTGCGGCCCATGGACGGGATCACGCAGCGCTTTTCCTTCGATGACCTGATCGCCTACCGCTCGAGCACCGGCATGAAGTTCCGCACCCGGCCGCCCGGTACGGTGGTGGGCCCCATCGGCAGCGGCGGCCTGGACCTGCCACTGGCCTGCGCGCGGGCCAAGGCGCTGGCGCGCCACACCTTCAAGTTCACGGTCACGGGCCCGCACATGCTGGCCAAGACACTGATCAACAAGCACTACCGGGACACCGCCGAGGTGGCCCACGCCCTGGCCGATGCGCTGGCCGAGCAGGTGCGCCACCTGGACGCTCACATCGTGCAGGTCGACGAGGCGAACCTGCCCGGGCACCCACACGAATGGGAGTGGGCGGCCTCCGCCATCAACCGCGTGCTCGACGCCGTTCAGGGCACGGCCGCTGTCCACCTGTGCTTTGGCAACTACGGGGGGCAGACGATCCAGAAGGGCCGCTGGGACGACCTGATGAAGTACCTGAATGCGCTGCACGCCGACCACATCGTCATGGAGTGCGCCCACCGCCCGCCTGGTGAGCTGGAAGCCTTCAAGGACCTGCGCCCGGAGATCGGCCTCGGGCTGGGCGTGGTGGACATCAAGGCCACCGACGTGGAGAGTGCTGACCACGTGGCCCGCGCCATCGAGCGCGCCGAGAAGCTGCTGGGCGTGGGCCGTGTGCGCTACATTCATCCGGACTGTGGCTTCTGGATGCTCCCGCGCTCAGTGGCCGACGCGAAGATGCGCGCACTGAAACTGGGCCGTGACCTGTACGAAGGCCTGGCCTCCTGACCCGCCGGAGTCTGCTGTCTTGATGAACCCCCTGCCCTCGAGCTTCCAGGACGTCGAGCACCTGGAGGAGGTGATGACCGAGCCCACGCCGGGCCTCATCGCCGATCTGGCCCGCCTCGACGGCGACCTCATGGTGCTGGGCGTGGGCGGCAAGATGGGCCCGACGCTTGCGCGCATGGCGCGCCGGGCTGCGCCGCACAAGCGGGTGATCGGCGTGGCGCGGTTTTCCGACGCGGCCACACGCCAGTCGTTGCAGTCGCACGGGGTGGAGTGCATCGCCTGCGACCTGCTGGACCGCACCGCCCTGGAGCGGCTGCCCAACGTGGGCGATGGTGTGAAGAACATCGTCTACATGGCCGGCCACAAGTTCGGTGCCGCCGGCAACCCGTCCATGACCTGGATGATGAACGTGGGCGTGCCGGCCATGGTGGCCGAGACCTTCCGCCAGGCGCGCATCGTGACCTTTTCCACCGCCTGCGTGTACCCCTTCGTTCCCGTGGAGGGGCCTGGCGCTGACGAAACCGTCCCGGCAGTGCCGCCGCCCGGCGACTACGCCTGGTCCTGCGTGGGGCGCGAGCGCATGTTCGAGCACGGCTCTCGCCGCTGGGGCACGCCCGGGCGCCTGGTGCGCCTGTCCTACGCCATCGACATGCGCTACGGCGTGCTCTACGACGTGGCCCAGGCGGTGTTCAACGGCCAGCCGCTGGACGTGACCATGGGCCACGCTGACGTCATCTGGCAAGGCGATGCCAACGAACAGTCGCTGCGCTTGCTGGCGCACTGCACCAGCCCGGCCACTCCCATCAACATCACCGGCCCGCAGCACGTGAGCGTGCGCTGGCTGGCCGGGGAGTTCGCGCAGCGCTTTGGTCGCCAGGCCGTGCTCACGGGGCAGGAGGCCCCCACCGCCTGGCTGATCGACACGCGCGAGGCGCAGCGGCTGTTCGGTGCGCCGCGGGTGCCGCTGGCCACCATGATCGACTGGGTGGCTGATTGGGTGGCGCGGGGCGGCGCCAGCTTGAACAAGCCCACGCACTTCTCCACGCGGGACGGCAAGTACTGAGGTCTCTCCGCCGTCGGCCCGTCGTCCACCGCCGCGCACGTTGAGCCCAGCGCCAAGCCTGCCGAGCCGATGACGCCACAACTCGTCCGCCTGGTCCCCTCGATGCTTGATGGGCTCATGGCACTGTCGGCATCTGCCCACTGGAACCAGAACGAGGCCGACTGGCAGGCGATGCTCGAGCTTGGGCAGGGCTGGGGAATGCAGGTGCAGGACGCAGCGGGCCGGCCATGCCTGGCGGCCTCCACGGTGGTGCTGCCCTATGAACAGCGCTTTGCCTGGGTGAGCATGGTGCTCGTGCTGCCTGAGTGGCGCCAGCAAGGGCTGGCCAAGGCGCTGCTTCGGGTGGCCCTGGACCACCTTCAGGGCCTGAACCTTGAAGCGGTCCTGGACGCCACGCCTGCGGGCCACCCGGTGTACCAGGCGCAGGGCTTTACCGATGCCTGGGGCTTCACCCGCTGGCGCCTTGCCAGCCGCAACGCCATACCCACCGCAACGTCTGCGATTGCCGGGGTGAGGCCACTTCAGCAAGAGGACTGGCCGGCGGTGGCGGCGCTGGATGCAAACGCCTTCGGCGCCAACCGCCTGCCCTTGCTCCAGCGTCTGTCGCACAGGCTGCCCGAGGCAGCCTGGGTGCTGTACCGAGGAGACGAACTGCGTGGTTTCGTGCTTGGGCGCGACGGGCGCACCGCCGTGCAAGTGGGCCCACTGGTGGTGGCCTCGCAGGATGGGGCGCCCCCTGGCGTGGAAGCCATCGCCCTGCTGGAGGCCGCCGTGCAAGCCCTTGGAGCCGCCCGGGTCTCAGGCGCGCCGAGGCACCCCTCGGCGGCGCAAGCGCTGGTGGTCGACGCGCGCGATGGCCAAACCGCGCTTCAGGATTGGCTCACCGGGCGAGGGTTCGCGCCAGAGCGCCCCTTCATGCGCATGGTGCGCCAGCCGGCGAGAGGCCCGGGCTCTTTAGAGCGCACAGGCAGCGAACCCGCCACCCGGCCAGAGCCTGCAAGAGGAGCCCCGGGCGACCGTTCGCTCATCGCGCTGGTGGCCGGCCCGGAGCTGGGCTGAGAGCTTGCCAGAGGCCCCAGTACAACCGCTCGGGTGCACCAGGAGATGCCCTCAAGCAGCGACCCCCACCGGAGCCCGCGGGGTCTCAGTGCCTACTTGGGCATCTTGATGGAGCGGTCCAGGAACTCGTTGGTGTAGGTCGTGCGGACCTGGAAGGGCTTGTCCAGGCCGATGTACTCGCGCACCAGCTCGTAGTCCGCGGCCATCCGGGCATCGTCGTGGATGCCCAAAGCCACCTCGCGGCTGAACTTGTCGCTCATCAACTTCTCCACGAGGCCCCAGTTCTCCAGTTCGTTGTCGAACTTCAGCGCCCCGTTGGCGTCGATCAAGGCCTGCACACAGGGGTTGGGCTCGCGCACGCAGGCGGCAAACGCACGCTGCGTGACCTTGACGAACCGATCGACCAGCGGACGGTTCTCGGCCAACCACTTCGCGTTGACGATGATCGAGTTGCCGTAGGGGTTCAAGCCCGCATCTCTCCAGGCCAGAAAGCCCATGTCGGCCCCGAGTTCACGCTCGAAGACGTGGTGCAGATTGAAGAACGAGGTGGTCGCGTCGATCGACTTGGCCTTGAGCGCGGCCAGCTTGCCGTTGGCATCGATGTTCACCCAGGTCACGGACTTCGGGTCCATGCCGTTGGCCTTGGCCAGTGCCGGCCACATGACGCGTGCACCGTCGGCGGCCGGGTTGCCGATCTTCTTGCCCGCCAGGTCCTTGACACTCTTGATGCCCGAGCTCTTGAGCCAGTAAAGACCTTGCGGCGAGTTGGCGTAGACGTTGAACACGGCCACCGTGTCGGCCCCCTTGCCCTTGGCCACCAGCACGCCCGCCATGTCGGCCAACCCGATGGGCGTGGCGCCTGCCCCCACCCGCTGTGTGGCCAAGGCCGAGCCCTTGCCGGGCTCGATCTGCAGGTCGATGCCGGCCTGCGCGTACCAGCCCAGCTTTCTGGCGTAGTAGTAGGGCGCATGGTCGCCACCGGGCACCCAGTTGAGAACGAAGTCGACCTTGGTCTGCGCGAGCAGCGGGGCCGAGGCAAACAGTGCAGCCACCGTGGCGGCACCCAGAACAAGTCGCTTGAGCATGGTTGAAGTCTCCTGAGTCGTTTGGAATCGGCGCCATGCGCCGGGAAAATCGCGTTGACGGGAGCAGAGCACTCGGTTAGATTAAATTCACCAACCAGAGAATTGCCTAGTCCAGTATACGGGCTGGTGGTGCGCGTGGCCCTGGCGCTGACGGGTCTGAAAGTCCTGAGATACCCTGATAACGATGACGGCCCCAACCCCTGCACTGCAAAGGTCCGACTGGCCAGCCGAGGTGGACGCGCTGCTGCGTGCCGGCACGGTCATCCCCGCTCACCCCCTGGCGCTGGATGCCCAGCGCCGCCTGGACCCCCGACGCCAGCGTGCGCTGACCCGCTACTACCTGGACGCCGGCGCTGGCGGCCTGGCGGTGGGTGTGCACGCCACACAGTTCGCGATCCGCGAGCTGGGGCTGTACCCCACGGTGCTGGAGCTGGCCATGCAGACCCGCTGCGAGTGGACCGACCGACCGGTGGTCATGATCGCCGGCCTGTCCGGGCGCACCGCGCAGGCCGTGGCCGAAGCACAGACGGCGCGCGCCATCGGCTACCACGCCGGCATGCTGTCACTGGCCCCCATGAAAGGGGCGTCAGTGGACGAGTTGATCGCCCATTGCCAGGCCGTGGCCGATGTGATGCCGCTGGTGGGCTTCTATTTGCAGACAGCCGTGGGCGGCATCGCGCTGCCTGCGGACTTCTGGCGGCGGTTTGCCGAGATCGACAACGTGGTGGCGATCAAGGCCGCACCCTTTGACCGCTACCGTACCCTGGACGTGGTGCGCGGCATCGTGGCGGCCCGTGCCGAGGAACGCGTGACGCTGTACACCGGCAACGACGACCACATCGTGCTGGACCTGCTGACCCCTTTCGAGGTGTGGCGCGGCAACGAATTGGTCCGCCTGCGTATCCGCGGCGGACTGCTTGGCCATTGGAGTGTGTGGACGCGGGGCGCCGTGACCTTGCTGGAGCGTGTTCAGCGCGCGCTGGAACATGACGCGGTCGACCAAGCGTTGCTGGCGCTGGACTCCCGCGTCACCGACTGCAACAGCGCCTTCTTCGACGTGGCCCACGGCTTTGCGGGCTGCATCGCCGGCTGTCACGAGGTGCTGCGGCGTCAGGGCCTGCTGGAAGGCATCTGGTGCCTGGATCCGAACGAAGGCCTGTCACCCGGGCAGGCGCAGGAGATCGACCGCGTGTGCCGCGAGCATGCCGACCTGGGCGACGACGCGTTCGTTGCCTCCCATCTCGAACGTTGGCTCGCCTGAGGGACCTCTGGGCATGGAAGACTTCAAATCAAAGCTGGGTCACTATGCGCTGGGCGTGCTGGCCCATCTGCTGCTGCTGCTGGCGTGGTACCTGTTTGTGCGGCTGGGCGAGGTGCCCAAGTTCGTGATGCCCTCACCGGCCGACACCTTTGGCGCCCTGACCAAGGGCAACTACAACTGGTGGGTCAACATCCGCGTCACGGCCACCGAGATCTTCGGCGGTTACGCACTGGCACTGGTGGTGGGCGTGGGTCTGGCCCTGGTGTTCACCTGGTCCAAATTGCTGGAGTCCCTGGTGCTGCCGCTGCTGGTCACGCTGAACATGATCCCGAAGGTGGCCCTGGGCCCGCTGATCATCGTGTGGTTCAAGTACGGCGTCTTTCCCAACACGCTGATGGCGTTTTCCATCGCGGTGTTTCCCATCCTGTTGACCACGGCGCGGGGCCTTCGCGAGATCGAGCCCGATCTGCTGGACCTGGTGCGTTCGCTGCGCGGGTCTAGGTGGCAGCTGTTCACCAAGATCCAGCTGCCAGGCGCCCTGCCCTACATCTTTGCGGGGATGAAGGTTGCCGCCATCCTCGCGGTGGCCGGCGCGATCGTAGGGGAGTTTCTGGGCTCTGACCGGGGTCTCGGCTACCTGATGCTGCAGGTGCAGGTAACGCTGGACACCCCGGCGATGTTCATGGCCGTGATCCTCATCACCTTGCTGGGCATGGCCCTGTACGGCCTGGTGCTGCTGCTGGAACGCTTGATGGTGGTCAAGGATGCGAGGGTAGCGGGATGAGCGCCATCGAACCCTTCATCCATCTGGCGGGTGTGAGCAAGAGCTATGGCAAGGCCCAGCGCAAGACACTGGCCATCAGCGATGCAACCTTCGATGTCCTGCCCGGGGAGCTGGTGGCATTGGTCGGGCCTTCGGGTTGTGGCAAGAGCACCTTGCTGAAGATCCTGGCCGGCCTGCACCCGCACGACGCCGGGACGGTGCGGCTGGGATCGGACACCCACCCCTTCGATCCGGCGCGCGACATCGGCATGGTGTTCCAGGCGCCGCTGCTGCTGAAGTGGCGGCGCATCCTCGACAACGTGCTGCTGCCCGCCGAGCTG
>CAYSOD010000117.1:0-9432 GCA_964432385.1 uncultured Rubrivivax sp. | reverse complement strand
ATGTGACCTTGACCGATCAGGTGTTGACGGCGGCGAAGGCCTGCGGTGTCAAACGTTTTGTGCATGTCAGTGCCGCATCGGTGGTCATGCAGGAGGCAGTGCCGGTCATCCATGCGGATGAATCCACGCCATTGACCACGCTGCGCCATCTCCCTTACTCGGCAACCAAAGCCATTGCGGAGACACATGTGTTGGCGGCGCATTCGGACACCCTGAAGACGGTGGCTCTGCGGCCGCCCTTGATCTGGGGCTCGGGTGACACGGTCGACGGTGATCTTGGAGCTCAGGTGCGAAAAGGTCAGTTTGCATGGATCGATCGGGGCGACTACCCATACGCCACCTGCCATGCGCAGAACCTGAGTCACGCCATCGCGCTGGCCTTGTGGTCAGAGGTGACCGGGGCGTTCTTCTTGACGGACAGCGAGGACATCACCCTGCGTGACTTTTTGACCCAACGCCTGCTTGCGAGCGGACTGCATGCGCCGCGCATGTCAGTGCCTGCCAAGGCTGCGTGGTTGTTGGGTGGCGCGATGGAGAAGCTGTGGGCGACCGGTTGGATGCGCGGCGATCCGCCGCTCACGCGCGAACTGGTCCGGTTGATTGGTTATCCGTTCTCCCTGGACATCAGCAGGGCCAAGTCGGTGCTGGGCTATGCGCCAGAGGTCACCATCGCACAGGGGATGGCGCTGTGCAAAAAATGATGCGACAAGTGATCTGGATCGGCGGGGCTGTGGTGTGTAGCCTGCTCGTGGCTTGTGCCAGTTTGACCCCGCGAATCAACCCCGACTATGACGCCAGCAAGCCACACCACCGCCCCGATGGCTTCGTCAATCGCTATGCCGAGCGGTCCGACAAGCCGGGTTTGTGGCGCTGGCAATGGGAACGCCTGCGCGATGGTCTACCCCAACCGCCCGCTGCGCCTGTGCTGGGCATCGCACCAGATCTGACCCTGATTCACAGCGACAGCGCCGAGGCCAGAGTCACTTGGGTCGGTCATGCCACCTTGTTGGTTCAGGTTGACGGCGTGAACTTGCTGACAGACCCCCACTGGGGACGTCGAGCTTCTCCCTTTCGGTTTGCAGGGCCCAAGCGCCACCAAGACCCAGGCATCCCATTCGAAGAGCTGCCTGTCATTCATGCAGTGGTGATTTCCCACAACCACTGGGACCACCTGGATCTGGACACGGTCCAGGCTTTGATGGATGGGCACCCCGGCATTCGCTTTTATGTCCCGCTGGGTCTGCAACACTGGTTCAAGAAGGAGATTCGCGGTGCAGTGGCAGAAGGCGACGCACGCAATGTGATCGCGATGGACTGGGATCAGCATCTGAGCATCCAAGGCAAGACACATCCATTGGAATTGCACTTCCTGGCCGTCCAACACTGGAGCGCAAGGTCACTGGGAGACCGCTACGAGACCCTCTGGGGCAGTTGGGCCGTCATTCACCCCAGACTTCGATTCTGGTTTTCAGGTGATTTGGGCTACTCACCTGACACCCAAGACATCGGCAAGCGCATGGGTGGATTTGATTTGGCTGCCATTGCCATTGGCGCATATGAGCCGCGCTGGTTCATGAAGGACTCGCACCTCAATCCGCAAGAGGCCTTGCAGGTCATGCGGGATGTCAAGGCCAAGAGTGCATTCGGCATCCACTGGGGAACCTTCGAGGGCATCAGCGATGAGCCGATTGACCAGGCACCCAAGGACCTCATGCGAGCCAACAACGGTGCATTGCCACCGTTGGACTTCAGCGTTCTGAAGCATGGGCAAACGTGGATCCGACCTCCGCGATGACGGCGGCGCAGGGTCTGTCATACGGGATTCACGAAAGAGGGGGAGCATTTAACAGGGATCATCCGGGCAACACGGGTGGCCTACGCTCAGGGAGCGTCTTGGTCTAGTCATACCCGTGCTCATGAAGCTGAATGAGGCCTGGAACGCAGATGACGCGAAGCGCCTCCGGCAATTGCGTGAGGAGGTGGGCTGGAGCCTGCCTGACCTGGCCCGGCGCGCGTGCCTGTCAGTGGCTCAAGTGATGCAACTGGAACAGGGCGGTGACTCGCACTTCTACACCGCAGCGATCAAGCAGTTGGCCGGGCGCAGAGCCTTCCTCGCCGTGGAGCGATGGACGCCCGCACAACGTTGCAAAGCGCCCGCGGTTTCTGCAGCCGAGGCCACATCCCAGGTACGAGCTGAAGCGGCAAGCGAAGCTCTATCACCTTCATCGAAGAGCACAGCATGAGTTCCCCGCAGGAATCAGCGAACGAGGAGCCTGCTGCGCAAGGATGCTCTTGCGCCGCCGAAGCTCGTGCCCCGGCCTCATCGCACCCGCTGGGGTCGCTGCTGGTCCTGCTGTCAGCGCCCTGCGTGCTGCCCCTACCCGGCATTGGTAACGTCATAGGACTCGCATTGATGGGCGCGGCCTGGTGGATCTGGCGCGGCACGGCCGCTGACGCGCAGGCAAGCGGCGCAACCAACCTGCCCTTGAACCCCCGCCATGAGCGGCTGGTCCAGAGCTGGATGGCGCGCCTGGACCGCCTGGCGGCACCGTGGTGCCGGCCTCGCCTGAACATCCTCGTGGACTTGCAGCCTCGAACCTGGCGGGCAGCTTTCGCGGCCGCGCTGGTGGCGCTGATGGGGGTGTTGATCTTTCTGCCCATCCCGCTGGGCAATGTGCTGCCGGCGGCTTCGGTCACCAGCCTGGGACTGGGCTTGTCTCACCGTGACGGCTTGGCGGCGCTGTGGTCTGCAGGCCTGGCGGGGCTGGCGCTGGCCTACACCGCAGCGTTGGGTGCTGGCGCCTGGGTGTGGATCATGGCGCCATTGGGACAGCTGCTGGGGTTGGCCTGATGACGTTAGCCTGAGAAGTTGCGCACCTCTCAGGCCCTCATCGTGATGTCAAAGGCTGAGACGTGTTCCCGAACGAGCCGTCACGCACAGGTACTCAAGAGGCTCGTCGCGAAGATGAGCACGATCCAATTGCTCAGGGCAACTCTTTCACCGCCGCCACACCGGTGGCAGGAAAGTCGGTGAACACGCCATCGATACCCAGCTCCATGTAGAACTTCATCTCCGCCTTGGGGTCCTTGAAGCCGTAGCCGCTGGCATCGTTACGGAAGGTCCAGGTGTGCACCAGCAAGCCCTTGGCATGGGCCATTTCGATGACGCCCGTGCTGCCCACGACCTTGCGGTCATTGATGTTGAGCGTCGTGTCGCCCGTGCGCTCCACGCCATCGGCCACGGTCTTGACGAGATAGGGCTTCCAGGGTCCGATGGCATCGGCATAGGTCTTGACGAAATCCAGGCCGGCGCTGGTCAGCAGATCAGAGAACAGGCGGGTGTCGCCACTGACCACGAAGTCGTAGGGCTGACGGTAGGGTGCCACCAGCGACATCGAACCGTCGGCGTTCACGTCGTCAGCGTCGATGAGCTGCACCAAACGGATGTCGGTCTTGGTATTCAGGTAACGAAGATTGGCCACCTCGAAGGACTGGATGAAGACCGGAGCCTTGGAGGTGTTGCCATAGGCCGTGTGCAGTTGCACCACCAGGAGGTCTTCGAAAGCGTTGGTACCGAAGATGCCGGCATGGAATGTGGAGTGTTTGATCTCGGGATAGATGCCGATCGTGCGGCCCGCCTTGACACCCTCGGCCTTGGCCAGCGTGATCACCTCGGCCAGCGTGGGAATGCTGTAGAGCCCGTTGAACTGCTGCGGGCGGGCGGCACTCGGCTGCTTGGCGCGCAAGGTCTTGATCTCGGCCAAGGTGAAGTCGCTCGCGTAGTAGGCGGTCGTGAAAACACCGTCCATCAACTTTGTGCTGCGCCGGGTGGCCGGGAACTTGTCCGCCACATCGGTGGTGCCGTCGAGCATGGGCTCATGACGGGCAATCAAGATGCCATCCTTGGTCATGACCAGATCGGGCTCGATGAAATCGGCGCCTTGCTCGATGGCCAGCTTGTACGACTCAAGCGTGTGTTCAGGCAGGCTCCCGCTGGCGCCGCGGTGGCCGATCACCAAGGGCGCGTCGCCGTTGAGCGTCTTGTACTTGGGGGCGCCGTCGCCGCCGCCACAGGCCTGCAGCAGGCTCAGGGCACTCAAGAAGAGGATGGGGAGGATTCGCATCTGTGGTTCTCAGCTTGTGTTGGAAGGAATGCCGGAGGCGCTTGGAGATCGCCACCATGACCATCACGTTAGTGGGGACAGATGTCGAAGGCGTGACACCGATGGGTGCTCTTTCGTTCGTTGCAACAGAGCCACGAAAAGCAGCCTAGAAGCGGCATCGAAGGTGCCAGTGCGCCTGGACACTGACCGCACCAGCGTCCGATATGCGGCTCGGCAGCCTCAGGCGGTGGACGCAGTCACGCAGCGGCGCCCCCCACTCCTGGGCACGTGCGGTGGTGGCCACGGCCGGGAACTCCAGCGCGCGGGGAGAGCGCTGAAAAGGCCGTGTGGGGTCGGCCAAGGGCGCCACCTCCACAAGGCGGATGCCGAGACCTTCTGTGCTGTCGGCTCGAAGTGCGGTGCGCGGGTTGGACGGCCGCCACCAGCCTGGAGCCTGCGCCGAAGCTTGAAGCGATGCAGGCGGCGCCGCCAGGGCGCCCCACCGCAGGGCCCTCAAGGGCTGAGCCGATTCGGAACGAACATCCCCGCCTCCAGCCGACGGGTCTGGCGAGCCTGCCGACCCGACCAGGCCCGGCAGGGTCTGCTCCTCAGCCGCTTCGGCCTGCGGGGATAGGCAGGCCATCAGGACCGCGCCCAACAGCCACACCCACACCCTGGGGCACATCAAGAGTAACCTCAGCGCGCCTTGAGCAGGCCTTCCACCTCAAGCAGGATGAACTCGTTGTCGTCGGCGCGGTTGGGATCGCGGGACGAGGAGAACGGCAGATTGTTGTCGTTGCCCACGATGATGTGCCGGGCGTCCACGATGTCCACGTTCTCGATGGTGAAGAAGGGGAAGGTCAGGACACCCTGGTTCAAGGCCTTGCGCGCCTTTCGGTCAGGGTCCTGAATCTTCATCAGATCGATGTAACCAATCTTGCGCACCGGACCGTTGACGTTGGCATCGTTCATCTCGATCTTGACCACCCGCTTGAACTTGGCCAAGTCATGGAAGCAGTTCTCGGCCCGTTGGCCCGAGGGGCAGGCCTTGTCCTGCGTGCCTTCGCCGTTGTCGCGCTCAATCACCAGAGCGGTGGTCTCATCGATCATGTTGAAGTCACCGATGGCGGTGGCACCCGGCGACAGGACGTACTTCCAGTGACGCCCGGTCCAGCGCGCGTCAGCCACAGAAAACTCCAGCACGCGCAGCACCTGCTGGCCGTCCACCTTTTCCCAGTCCTTCTTCTGCGCATCCCACAGCGGCCCCTCGAGCAGGCCATAGATGAAGCGGCCGTCCTTGGACGCAGCCAGGCCCTCGTAGCCGCGGGAGCGTCCGAGGTTCACCGATTCCGGCATGGCTTGACCCGGGTTCTGCGTGGTCACGCGGAAGTGGTCAGGCGACATCACGGGCTTGCCGTCTGCCAAGGTCTCGAAGACCGCCTCCACCTTGCCGGTCATGTCGGCGCGAATGAGGTAAGGCCCAAACTCGTCACCGATCCAGAATTTGCCGTTGATGATCTGAAAGCCTTCGATGTCGAAGTCCGATCCCGTGAGGTAGCGCTTGTCGGTACCCTCATGAACGATCCGAAACGGCACCTTGCGATCCGGGTCATGCAAGAACACGGTGTTCAGGCGGTTCACCGTGCCGGCATTCCAATCGATGCGGTAGTGCGACAGGAACAGCGCAGCGTCCGGCGAGTTGGCCTTGGAGCCAAAGCCGTTGTCCGTGATCACCCAGTAGGTGCCGTCAGGCATGTGCTTGATGCCTGAGTGGCCCTGCACGGGTTGGCCCGCGAAGGGCAGCTTCATCCCGGTGGGTCGCCCGGCGGAGCGCCCCTCGGACGTTCCCAGGGCTTCAATGCGCACGGGGCCATTTGCAAACTTGCCCGAAACCCGCAGATCCGCGGGGGCGTCTGCCGGAGGCTGGATGAAGGTGGCTGCCGGCAGCACGGCGTGGCCCGCCAGCCGCGCGGGAAACTCCACTTGAGCGTGCAGAGGCAAGGCGGCGATCATCGCAAACGAAAGCGTGAGCAGACTGCGGCGCATGGTCGGTTGAAGAGGAGTTGCAGACGGGGAGTGACTCTAGGAACGGTTGATGAAGCCTTTGTGTCGGTCGATCGCTTCCAGAAGAAGCCCTGCGCGTTCAGATGAGCGCCGTTCACGAGGACGTCACATGGCAGCGGCACATTGGCGAGTGAACTTCTTGAGGCACTCCAATGAAACAGCCCGGCGACCGCCAACCCTTGACCCGCCTTCTCAACACGGACGGTGCCCGCAGTGCGGACTTGCGCCGCGAGGGCCGACGCAACTTCGTCAGCGGCATGGCGCTGGGCGCGGCAGCACTGGGCTTGGGGCTGTCCGGCTGCGGCGGCGGTGGCGGCCCTGAGGTTCGATTTGCCCACGGCGTGGCCAGTGGCGACCCACTGTCTGACCGCGTGATCCTCTGGACGAGGCTGAGCACGGAGGCCACGGGCGAGGTGCAGGTGGTGTGGGAAGTCTCCAGTCGGCCGGACTTCACCAGCATCGTGCGTTCAGGTTCGACCGCAACGTCGGCGGCCCGAGACATGACGGTCAAGGTGGACGTGACTGGCCTCTCGCCTGCCACGAGCTACTGGTACCGGTTCCAGGCCAATGGCAATGTGTCTCCCGCTGGGCGCACGCGCACGCTGCCCACCGGCAGCGTGGCCCAAGTGCGGCTGGCGGTTTTCAGCTGTGCGAATCACCCCGCGGGCTATTTCAACGCCTACGCCGATGCCGCCGCTCGCACGGACCTGGATGCCACGGTGCACCTGGGCGATTACATCTATGAATACGGTGCAGGCGGTTACGCAACGCAATCGGCTGCTGCAATGGGCCGGGCTCCTCAGCCCGCCACCGAGATTCTGAGTTTGTCCGATTTCCGCGCTCGCCATGCGCAGTACAAGACCGATCCTGATCTCCAAGCGCTGCACGCCGCCGCACCCATGATTGCGGTGTGGGACGACCACGAAGTCGCCAACGATGCCTACACGGACGGCGCCGAGAACCATCAGCCCAGCGAAGGCAGCTTTGCTGCACGCAAGGCCGCGGCGCTGCAGGCTTACCACGAGTGGATGCCCACCCGGGTGGGCGCGGCGCCTGACGTGATCTACCGCAGCTTCGACTTTGGTTCTCTGCTGTCGCTGCACATGCTGGACACGCGCCTCGTAGGCCGCGCGCTGCAACTGGACTATGCCAACTACCTGAAGGCCAACGGGCTGGACGCGGCGGCCTTCGCAGCCGACATGGCCAAGCCGCGCGAGTTGCTAGGCAGCGCACAGACGACCTGGCTGCAGCAACGCCTGGCGGCGTCGCAGGCGACTTGGCAGGTGCTGGGTCAACAAGTGCTCATGGGACGGATGAACATCCCAGCCCCCATTCTTCTGGAAGGACTCAATCCAGGCTCAGGCGTCTCGGTCTCGGCCTACGCCGCGATGGTGGCCAAAGCGCAGACCGCACCCGCAACCCTGACGCCGGTGGAGCAGGCTGTTCTGGCGCAACCTGCCATTCCCTACAACCTGGATGCCTGGGACGGCTATGCCGTGGCCAGAGAGACGGTTCTCGCCACCGTACGCAGTCTGGACAAGAACCTGGTGGTGTTGTCGGGCGACACCCACAACGCCTGGGCCAACGACCTGCAGGACTTGGCGGGGCGCCAAGTGGGGGTGGAGTTCGCCACGCCTGGCGTGACGTCGCCCGGGTTCGAGACCTACTTTCCGAACGAGAACCCGACTGCCTTTGCCGCTGCACTCACGCAGTTGATCGGCCCCTTGCAGTACTGCGACACCGCGCGCCGAGGCTACATGGTGGTGACCGCCACGCCCAGCGCCTGCACGGCCGACTGGGTGTACGTGAACACCGTGTCTTCGCGCACCTTCACCACCGCCAAGGGCCCGACCTGGAAGGTGATGCCGGGTGCCGCTGGGCGCAAGCTGGTGGCAGGCTGAGCCTGTAGCGGGTCGCGGCCCACTCAGGCCGCGATGAAGTTGCGGCCCCGGGCCGAAGTCAGGGCAGCCTGGATGCGCCGTTCGGCGTCCGGCACGCCGTGGCTTGCGGGGTCACACGAGACGCCCACCGAAGTCAGCCAGGACTGCAGGCGCTCTGACCCTGCAAGTCTGATTGAAGGAGGGGCGTGGTGACCCTCCTCAGCAGCAAACACCTGCTCAAGCAACCGGTCCACCCGCTCGTCACAGCCCTGGGCGAGCTGCCAGGCGGTGGGCAGCCACAGCGCGCAGGCCAAGCCATGCGGCACCCCCTGCTCCAGCGTCACCTCATAGGACAGCGCGTGCGCCAAGGCCGTGCGGGTCTGCGAGAAGGCCAAGCCCGCTTCAAGCGACGCCAGCGACAGAGCCTCGCGGGCTTGGGCGTCACCGCGGTCACGCAAGGCGACCGGCAACCACGTCAGCACTTTCTGCGCTGCCGACACGGCCAGCACATCGCTGAAGGGGTTGGCGTGCCGGTTCCAGATCGCCTCCAGGGCATGGGACAGTGCGTCCAGCGCCGTGTCACGAGTGACAGCGGCAGGACAGCTGTGCGTGAGCAGGGGGTCGACGAAAGCCTTGTCGGCAAATCCGAAGGGCTCGTCGAAGGATCGCTTCTGGCCGGGGGCCTGGTCTGTGTCCCATACCGTGGCCCAGCGCGTGACTTCGCTGCCCGTTCCCGCAGTGGTGGGCACCATCCACAACGGCGCCAGGTCCAGCGCAGGCCAGGGTGCCGTGCCGCGCAACGCAGCTGCCACCACCTCGAACCCTTGTGGGTGGGTGGGCCGGTGCGCGGCCGCGACCTGATCGATGCGCGGTTCATCCCCCACAGGCCGACAGCGCAGCACCTTAGCGATGTCCAGCGTGGTGCCGCCGCCCAGCGCAATGAGCACGGCCCCAGGGTATGCGGCCAGCGCGGGCCACACCTGGGCCGCAAACCCACGGCACCGGGCCATGCTGGACAGGCCGTCGGGCACCTCCACCCACGCCAGCAGGCGGTCACCCAGCGCAGCGGTCCACTGGCTGCGCCATCCCAATGCGGAGGCAGGTTCGAAGGCCATCACCACCGCCAGGCCGTCGCCCAACCGTTCGCCCAGCGTGGCAGCGCTGTGAGCGCCGAAATGCACCTCCACGGGCATGCGCCAGTCGAAGCCTGAGCGGGCCATCACAAGAACCGCTGCCGCAGACGGGCAGACACCAAGTCGATCAGGCTGACGCTGACCACCAGGATGATGAGCACGGCGCAGGTCTGTGCGTACTGGAATCCACGGATCACCTCGAACAGCACCACCCCGATGCCGCCCGCGCCCACCATGCCCACCACGGAAGCC
>CAYSOD010000116.1:0-9469 GCA_964432385.1 uncultured Rubrivivax sp. | reverse complement strand
CGCATCCGCATCAAGGGCAAGTATCCCCAGTGGAGCTATTGGATGCAGATGACCTTCACGGCACCAGTGCCTTGGGAGGCCGATGCCTTCTACGCGCAGCCGGGGATGGCGGCGGCCGGCCTGAGCCTGGACCGCTGGCCGGTGGGTACCGGCCCCTACATGCTCACCGAGTTTGTGCAGGACCGGCGCCACGTGATGGTGCGCAACCCCCACTATCGCGGCGAACCCTACCCCTGCGAAGGCATGCCGGGCGACAAGGAAGCCGGCCTGCTGGACGATTGCGGCAAGACCATGCCCTTCATCGACCGCATGGTGTTCACCGTGGAGCGTGAGGCCGTCCCCCAGAAGAGCAAGTTCCGCCAGGGCTACTATGACGTGGAGGTCTTCGAGCGCACCGACACCGGCATGGACCACCTGGTGGCCATGCAAGACAGCGAGGAGGTACGGCGTGAGTACACCGGCAAAGGCTTTCGCCTGGAGCGCGGGTCTGACGTCAACAGCTACTTCATCGCCTTCAACATGCTGGACCCGGTGATCGGCAACGGCACCACGCCCGAACAGCAGACCCGCAACCGCAAGCTGCGCCAAGCCATCAGCATCGCCATCGACTGGGAAGAGTACTCCCGCATCTTCCCCAAGAAGGCGGGTGATGCCGCCATGAGCCCGCTGCCGCCCGGCATCTTCGGCTCGCGCGAGGGCACGCCTGGAGGGCTCAACCCCGTCACCCACCGCTGGGAAGGCGACCCCAGGACGGGCAGGCCGGTGCGGCGCAGCACCGACGAGGCCAGAAAACTCTTGGCTGAGGCCGGCTACCCCAATGGCCGTGATGCGCGCACCGGCAAACCGCTGGTGCTGAACTACGACTACTACGCCCCACCCACCCCCGAGCGCAAGCCGGAGATCGATTGGGTGGTGCGGCAGTTCGCCAAGATCGACATCCAACTGGAGGTGCGGGCCACCGAGAACAACCAGTTCCAGGACAAAGTCCGCAAGGGCAAGTACCAGGTGTTCTGGCTGGGTTGGAACGCCGACTACCCGGACGCCGAGAACTTTCTGTTCCAGCTCTACGGCCCTTCAGGCAAGACCAAGCACGATGGCGAGAACACCGCGAACTATGAGAACCCGGCGTACGACCAGCTGTTCCAACAGATGAAGTCTCTGCCCGATGGGCCGGCCAAGCAACAACTGGTGGACCGCATGGTGCGCATCGTGCAGGAAGACGCCCCCTGGACCATGGGCTTCTTCCCTTACACCTCGGCAGCGGCACAACGCTGGGTGCACAACTACAAGCCTGCCATCCTCGTGCGCGACCATGGCCGCTACCTGCGCCTGGACGTGCCTGACCGCGTGGCCAGCCTGCGGGATTGGAACCGCCCGGTGTGGTGGCCGGTTGTTGTGGCCGCCACAACGCTGTTGGGGCTCATCTGGGCGCTGAGGCGCCATGTGCGTCAGCAGAGTCTGCGAGTTGCGCCCGTGCAGCCGGGCGCAACAGGGCAGGGGAGCGCATGATCCGGCACCTGTTGCGCCGCGCGCTGTACGGCCTGGCGGTGCTGGTGGGCGTGAACCTGCTCACCTTCTTTCTCTTCTTCACCGTCAACACGCCGGACGACATGGCCCGGCTGAACCTCGGCGGCAAGCGCGTGAGCCAGGAGGCCGTGGAGAAGTGGAAGGCCGAACGAGGCTACGACAAGCCGCTGTACCTCAACATGCAGCGACACGGCGCACAGCGCCTGACTGACACCATCTTCTGGGAGCGCTCGGTGTCCTTGTTCGCCCTTCAGTTCGGTCGGGCAGACGGCGAGGCCGCAGGCGACATCGGGCATGAGGTGGGCACCCGAATGAAGGTCAGCCTGCAGTTGGCGCTGCCGCTGTTCATTCTTCAGCTGATCGCCAGTGCCGGCCTGGCGCTGGTGCTGGTGATGTTCAGGAACACCCGCTGGGATACCTGGGGCGTGGTCGCCTGCGTGCTGATGCTCTCGATCTCGGCACTGTTCTACATCATTGCCGGGCAAGTGCTGTTCTCCCGCTTGCTCAAGCTGGCGCCCATCTCGGGCTATGCCGAGGGCTGGGCGGCGGTGAAGTTTCTGATGCTGCCCATTGGCCTGTCGCTGCTGGCGAGGCTGGGGGGCGAAGCGCGGCTGTACCGCGCGATGTTCCTGGAAGAGGTGGGCCGAGACTACGTGCGTACCGCCCGCGCCAAGGGACTGACCGAGACCTTGGTGCTGGTGCGCCACGTGGCACGCAACGCGCTGCTGCCCATCATCACCAGCGCTGGCAGCTACCTGCCCTACGTCTTTTTGGGCAGCCTGGTGTTCGAGAGCTTCTTCGGCCTGCCGGGCCTGGGCGCCTACGTCATCGAGGCCATTGCCAAGCAGGACTTCGCCATCGTGCGAACCATGGTGTTTCTGGGTTCGCTGTTGTACGTAGTGAGCTTCTGGCTGGTGGACTTGCTCTACACGGTGGCAGACCCGCGGGTGAGGTTGTCATGAGCAGCCCCTGGCCCAAGTTCGTCCTGTTGTGGACCGACGTGGCCGTCTGGCTGATGGCGCTCTGGCTGCTGGCCTACGTGCTTCACGTGCGCCGTCTGCCCGACCTGCGCCTGAAGTGGCGCCGGGTCTTCCACGACCGCGGTGCCATGGGAGCGGCGGTGGTGCTGGGCGCCTGCCTGGTGCTCACGTTGCTGGACAGCCTGCACTATCGGCCCGCGCTGCCGCCTGTGGCTGGGCAGGGTGTCTCTGTGACTGCTTATGACGTGAAGACCCGCTCGGTACTGGACGCGCTCCTGGGCCGCTTGTACGCCTCGCGTGAGGCCACCTACTCAAGGCCGCTGGCCAGTGAGAGCTTCACCAAGGAGTCCGTCATGGTGGACGGGCGTACCGAGCGGCGCGCGCCGCGCTTGCTGCACGGTGGCGCCCATCTGAAAGACCCGTCTACCGAGGCCTGGACCGACCTCGTGTGGCGCGCTGTGCTGGGTGCCGTTGCTGGCCTGGTGGCCAGCATGGTGATCCTTGCGCTGCTGTGCGCTGCGTCTGTCCGGAGTCAGGGCCGACGCATGCGCTCCGTGGTGGCCCGTGCATGGTCCGGACAGGCCGGGCTGCCCTGGAAGGTGGCCGCAGTCACCTTCACGGTCTTGGCGGTGCTGGCTGGCATGTGTGCCTCCCTGTCCACCGGCTATCACGTGCTCGGCACCGACCAGACCGGCAATGACGTGCTGTACCAGGCGCTCAAGAGCGTGCGCACCGCTTTCGTCATCGGTACCCTCACCACCTTGACCACCCTGCCGCTGGCCGTGGGCCTGGGCATCGCAGCCGGTTACCACCGAGGCTGGGTGGATGGGGCGGTGCAGTACGTCTACACAGTGCTCAGCTCCGTGCCCAACGTGCTGCTGATCGCGGCCTGTGTCCTGATGGTGCAAGTCTTTCTGGACCAGCACCCGGAACTGTTCGAAACCGGCGCCGAGCGGGCAGATCTCAAGCTATTCCTGCTGTGTGCCGTGCTGGGCCTGACCGGCTGGGCCGGCCTGTGCCGCCTGATGCGCGCTGAAACCCTGAAGCAGCGAGAACTCGACTACGTGCGGGCCGCGCAAGCCTTCGGCGTGGGCCACCACCGCATCATGTGGCGCCACATATTCCCCAACGTGGCGCACTTGATGCTGATCGTCACCGTGCTCGAGTTCTCAGCCCTGATCCTGTACGAGGCCGTACTGTCCTACGTGGGCGTGGGGGTGGATCCGTCCATGAACAGCTTCGGCGGCATGATCAACCTCGCCCGCAGCGAGATGAGCCGCGACCCCTTGGTCTGGTGGTCCTTCGCCGCCGCCTTCGGCTTCATGGTCACCATCGTGTTGGCCGCCAACCTGCTGGCCGATGGGGTGCAGAAGGCGTTTGATCCGAGACTTCACCCGAGGGCTTGATCAATCCTTCATGTTGCGCCCCACAAACAAGAACGGCCCCGAAGGGCCATCGAATGTGGTGCTTGACGCTGCTGGTGGGCGGTGCAGGGTTCGAACCTGCGACCCCTGCCGTGTGAAGGCAGTGCTCTACCGCTGAGCTAACCGCCCAGCGCGATTAACGTCCTGATTATGCCATCGTCGAGTTTCCCGGCCAGGGGGCACACGTTTCCCAGGCCCATCATCACAGATCTTGTTGGGCCTCTTCAATGTATTGTAGGACTTGCGGCACGTTACCCAGTGCCTGGGCATTGAGCAGAGCCAGCTTCACCAGGAACAGGGCTGTCTTGGCTTCTCCTACCGCGTCGATGGCTTGAGCCAGGTGGTCGTAGACGGTTTCCAGACCGGCAATATCCAGGACATTCGGATTGGTCGATGCGCTCATGGGAAATCCTGGTTCAGTGAGGCAGGGCCGTGCGCAAGGCGGCCCGCAAGCGTGTGGCGTCCAGCGCCAGCCAGCGGGCGCACACGTGCTGGTCGGGGCGCAGGAGGTAAGCCGCTCCGTTGGTCAGCACGCCATATCGTTCTCGGCAGTGCCCGTCCGCATCGGCCAACGTGCAGTCGGCCCCTCGTACTGGCGGCGCAGCGCCGATGGCGATGACGCGCAGCGGCACACCCTGTGCGCGTACCTCGTCCAGCACCGTTTGCAGTGTCTCGGGCACTTCTGCCGCGTCGCTGAAGTACAGCAGATTGAAGCCCCCGCCCAGGTGGTCGAGCAGATAGTCGTCGGGCGCAAGCCGGACGTTGCGTGGCGGAGCGCCCCGGGCCGGGCCGGCAGTGAACAGTGCGTTGTCGTCACCGGTGGAGTTCAGGATCGAGCACGTGTACTCGTGAGGCCGCGACGTGCGCCAGTGGTACAGCGGACGCACAAACTCGTGCTTCAGGGACAGCGACAGCACCGCGTCGCGCAGGAGCTGAAAGCCCGCCGTAGGCGGTGTCATGAAGCGTGTGCTCTTGCCGGCCTCGTCGATGATTTCGCGCGCCGCGCCAACTCGCTCCGCGCTGAAGTTGTCCAGCAACCGCTCGCCGGCCCAACCCTTGACGACAAAGGCGAGGTGCCAGCCCAGCGACTGCGCGTCCTGAAAGGCCGTGTTGGCTCCCCGTACGCCAAAGATCGGCAGCAGGTGCGCTGCGTCCCCCGTGAACAGCACGCGGCCGCTGCGGTAGTCGGGCAAGGTGAGCGTGCGGGCGGAGTACACGGAGGCCCAATCCATTTCCCATGGCGCGCCGGCATGGCCCACCATGGCCAAGGTGGCGTCGATGCGCTGCTGGAGCGACTCGGCCTGCAGCGCCTGCTTAGGGGTCTCACCCGAGGGCAACTGGTAGTCCACGCGCCAAATGCAGTGAGGCTCACGATGGACGAGCACGGTGTTGCCGGGGTTCCACTCCGGGTCGAAGAAGGCCAGTCGCTCGGTGGGCAGCGGCAGGTCCACGCGGATGTCGGCGATGACGAAGAGGCCTTCGTAGGATGAACCCTCGAGCTTCAGGCCGAGCATGGATCGGATGGGCGAACGCCCGCCGTCAGCCGCTACCACCCAGTCGCTGTGCAGTGCGTACTCGCCGGCTGGCGTGTCCACAGTCAGCACCGCGTGGTCGACTTGCTGCGTCAGGCCCACGACCTTGTTGCCCCATCGAAAGTCGATCAAGGGCTGCGCCGCGCAGGCCTCGACCAGGTACTCTTCCAGGAACTGCTGTTGTATGTTGAGCATCGGAAAGAAGCGATCGTCCGGGTCGTGCGGCGCCTCCATGCGAAACACGCGTTGGCCTCGGTAGTACGAATTTCCGAAGCGCCAGGGCAGACCGGCTTGCGTCATGCGATCGGCGACGCCCACCTGCTGCAGGATCTCCAGGGATCTTCTCGTGAAGACGATGGCCCGACTGCCCAGGGAGACCTGCAACTCGCTCTCTAGCAATATGGAGGGGACACCGTACCGGGCCAGCTCCAGCGCAGTCACCATGCCTGCGGGTCCCGAGCCGACGACCACCACCTGGGCCCGACCCTGTGAACCGTGCCGCGTGGGAAGCCAGGGCTCGTGAACCTCGTAGCGGTAGTAAAGCGACTGACGGGGTTCGGTCTGGGGTTGGTGCACGGCAGCTTTTGGCGTTTGGTGAGGACTGGGTGCGCTGCAGGGCCGCTCGAGAGGGCGAGCATGGGCGTCGAGCCCGCCGATTGGTTGCAAGCGCAACTATAAGGCGCGACCCAAAGGTTCACTGGCTGGCCGTCCTTGAGACAGCAGAGTCCCGCAAGCTGAGCTGAATGGCACGTCAGCGCAGAACTGCCAGGAGAGCGCTGCGCAATGGTCCAATGGGGCATGGCAGGCAAGAGGCGGTTCAAACTCGAGCGCAGCGTGACGCACCGGCTGCATGCGTTGAGCAAGCTCACCGACCGCTTGACCCAGCAGGCCTATCAGGTTGAGGCCGGCATGGCGCTGAGCGAAGGCCGATGCCTGGCCGCGGTGGGAGCCTTCGGCCCACTGTCAGTCAGCGATCTGGCGGGCTTTGCCAACCTGAACAAGGGGCAGGCCAGCCGATCTGCTCAGTCGCTGGTCGAGCAAGGGCTCGTGCAAAAGGCGGCGACGCCTGGAGATGCCCGGGGTGTGGCGCTGAGCTTGACACCCCGGGGCGCCAAGGTCTGGACCCGTTTGCAGGCGGTCATTGCGCGGCGTAATGACGAGATCACGGCCTGCTTGTCCAGCAACGAAAGGGAGGTCCTCGACGACTTGCTGGATCGGCTGGTGAACAGTGCCAGGCTTGCCGTGGCCGATGAGCCGCATGCAGAAGATGACTGAGGAAATGAGCGGCAGTGGCTTCGGGCGGAAGGTCAACGCCTTGACTTTCGAGACGCGGCCCATGAAGTTCACGAAGGATCTGTCGCTGAGTGACGCTGCGTAGGCGCACTGACTGCTGGTGATGACCATGCAAGCCCCCATCTCTCACTTGCTTTATTTGCACGGCTTTCGCTCGTCACCGCAGTCGGCCAAAGCGCTGTTGATGGCCGCCGCAGTGGCTGAACGGCACCCGCTGGTGCACTGGTGGTGTCCACAGCTGCCGCCTTCACCGGCGCAGGCCATGGCCATGTTGCGAGCCGGTACCAGCACGTGGCCGCACGGTGGCATGGCCGTGGTGGGCTCCTCGCTCGGGGGCTTTTACGCCACCTGCGCGGCAGGGGAGTTCGGCTGTCGAGCCGTGTTGATCAACCCCGCGGTACAACCGTCCCGCGATCTGTCCCGGCATCTTGGCGAACACACTGCCTGGCATGACGCAGCGCAGCGTTTCACGTTCACCAAGACGCACGTGCTGGAACTGCAGGAATTGGAGGCTGCCAGCCGCCGAGCGCTGCAAGGCCCTGAACCAGCGCACTTCGCATTGATCGCCAAGGGCGATGAGGTGCTCGACTGGCAGGAGATGGTCGCCCGCTATCCGCACGCCGCGTTGCGCTTGCTGGAAGGTGGTGATCACGCGGTCAGTGACTTCGACCATCATCTCGGCGCCGTGCTTGCCTTCCTGGGTCTGGATTGACGGGCATCTGGTACGCCCCCAGGGCGCATATGCCTTCTGACACAAGATCAGCCCGGATCGCAGCTGAACAGACGGTTGAGCTTTCCCGGCAGGACGGGCCCGCTGATCTTCAACCGGTCATCTGGCGCTCCCAGGCCCAGGCGTGCTCCACGATGGTGTCCAGGTCCGGGTAGGCTGGTTTCCAGCCCAGCAATTGCCGTGCACGCCGGCTGTCGGCCACCAGCACCGCGGGGTCGCCGGCCCGGCGAGGGCCATCCACCACACGGATTTCTCGTCCCGTCACAGTGCGCGCGGTGTCGATCACTTGCTGTACCGAGAAGCCGTTGCCGTTGCCCAGGTTGAAGGCTTCACGGTCGCCGCCGTCCCTCAGATGCTGCAGGGCCAGCCAGTGCGCCTGGCAGAGGTCTTCAATGTGGATGTAGTCGCGCACGCAGGTGCCATCGGGCGTGTCGTAGTCTCGGCCGAACACGCCAATGTGTGGGCGCCGGCCGCTGGCCGCCTGCAGCACCAGGGGGATCAGATGGGTTTCGGGGTCATGGCGCTCGCCCAACCGGCCGTGTGGGCATGCACCGGCGGCGTTGAAGTAGCGCAGACTCACCGACTTCAGCCCCCAGGCGGCGTCCATGTCCGCCAGCATCTGCTCCACCATCAGCTTGGTGTGGCCGTAGGGGTTGATGGGCCGCTGCGGATGTGCCTCATCGATGGGTGTGTACTGTGGCTCGCCGAAAGTGGCGGCGGTTGACGAAAAGATGAAACGCTTCACTCCGAACGCCTGCATCACTTCAAGCAGGTTCAAGGTGTTGGCGACGTTGTTGCGGTAGTACTTGGCCGGCTGCGCCACTGACTCGCCCACCTGAATAAAGGAGGCGAAGTGCATCACCGCATCGAAGCGGCCCTGGGTCATCAGATCTGCCAGCAACGCCATGTCTGCCAGATCACCCTGCACGAAGCGCCCCCACAGCACGGCGTCGCGGTGCCCACTGGAGAGATTGTCCAGGGTCGTCACCTCGCATCCGCGCTGCCCCAGCATCTGCACCATGTGGCTGCCGATGTAGCCCGCGCCCCCGACCACCAGAATGTTCATGGGCTGAATGTTGCCATGAGGGTTGTGCTGCTGGGGGCAGGGCAGGCGAACGAGTGAGCTAGCGCGGCAAGGTGGCGCGGGCGGGGGATCGCTGGTGATTCGCCCGGTACCGTGCGCGCACATGAAATGAGGGCTCTAGGGTGGCACAGCCCTTTCCTGCAGCGGAATCGCAGGTGGCTGGTCCCCCCGACAGGAATCGAACCTGTATCTAGCGCTTAGGAGGCGCTCGTTCTATCCATTGAACTACGGCGGGATGAGAGGATTTTAGGCAGTCCCTCAGATGACCTCATCCCGTGGGATCACCTCGGTCTTTGCTGACCGAGGTCTTGAGACCAGCCGTAGCTGGAATGAGGCTCCAAAGATCCTCGGTCCGGTTGATACATTCCATGTCGGCGTGCTGAGCGGCCGGTCAACGCTTACTCCGGTTGGAAGCGGTTGAGCTATGCCAGCGCTCTCTGCCAGGACCACAGGAGTCGTCAATGAAGTCTGACATCGAGATCGCACAGGCGGCAACGCCCCGACCCATTGCCGAGATTGCCTCTCGGCTGGGCATCCCTGACAGTGCGGTGGAGCCGTTTGGTCGCACCAAGGCCAAGATCTCACTGGACTATGTGAATTCCCTGGATGATCGGCCAGATGGCAAGCTCATCTTGGTGACGGCGATCAGCCCGACGCCTGCCGGCGAGGGCAAGACCACCACCACGGTGGGGCTGGGTGACGCGCTGAACCACATTGGCAAGAAGGCCGTCATCTGTCTGCGAGAGCCCTCCTTGGGGCCGGTGTTCGGCATGAAGGGCGGGGCTGCCGGTGGAGGCTTTGCGCAGGTCATCCCCATGGAGGACATCAACCTGCACTTCACGGGGGACTTCAACGCGATTGCGCTGGCCAACAACCTGCTGGCCGCGATGATCGACAAC
>CAYSOD010000115.1:0-9487 GCA_964432385.1 uncultured Rubrivivax sp. | reverse complement strand
CGGTGATGGAGTCGGCCACGGCCGGCTCCACCAGCAGGATCTTCTTGTACTCCTCAGCCACCGGCAGCATGGCCAGCGCCACCGGGCTGGCGGTGGTGCCCACAGCGATGTCCACCTTGTCGTCGGCATAGGCCTGAGCCAGCACCGCCTTGCCCACGTCGGGCTTGGTCTGGTCGTCCTTCTCGATGACCACCAGCTTGCGGCCGGCCACGCTCATGGTGCCGCCGGTGGCGTACTCCAGGCCCATCTGGAAGCCCACGATGGTCTGCTTGGCATACGCCTCCAGCGGGCCGGTCTTGCCTGCGATCAAGGCAATCTTGATGTCGGGCTTGCCCTGGGCCAGCAAAGCCGACGGGGCGGTAGCGGCCAGGGCCGCCACGCCAAGGGCTGCGGCTCGACGGGTCCAGGTGAAAGCATGCAGGGCAACGGGCAGGGTGCGCATGGGGTGTCTCCTTGCTGAGAATCCGTTCCAAGTGAACGGCAACAGCAGCCAGATTACCATCCGCGCCTTGCGCCAAATGGGCGCTTGCAAGCATTCCAGACATCGCCTTGAAAGGATCTGCCATGGCGCAAGCCCTGCTCCACCGTCGACACCTGTTGCTGGCTGGCAGCGCCGCTGCGCTGGGCCTGCCTAGCGCTCGGGCACAGGCCGCCTGGCCCGCCAAGCCGGTGAACATCGTGGTGCCCTTTCCTCCCGGGGGCGGCACCGACGCCTTCGCTCGACCCCTGTTCGCCTTGATGAACAAGAACACGGGCAAGCAGTTCATCATTGACAACAAGGGCGGAGCGGGGGGCACCCTGGGGGCCGGCGTGGCAGCGCGAGCCGCGGCTGACGGGCACAACTTCTTCATGGGCGCGGTGCACCACGCCATCGCCCCGGCGATGTACCCCAAGCTCGACTACAACATCGAGAGCGACTTCATCCCCGTGGGCCTGGTGTCCAGCGTGCCGCAGGTCATTGTGGTGAACCCGCAGCGCGTGCAGGCCAAGACGCTGGCAGAGTTTCTGGACTTCGTGCGCAAGAACCCGGGGCGGCTGAACTATGGGTCAGCCGGCAACGGCACCTCGCACCACCTGGCCGGGGAGCTCTTCAAACTGCAGACCAAGACCTTCATCACGCACATCCCGTATCGCGGTGCAGGCCCCGCGCTTCAGGACCTGATCGCCGGGCAGGTGGACATCATGTTCGATGGCCTGGGCTCTTCGGCCAATCACATCAAGGGCGGCCGCATCCGCGGCATCGCCGTGGCCTCGGACAAGCGGGCGCCGGGTTTCCCGGACCTGCCCACGGCAGCCGAGTCCGGTGTGCCCACTTACAAGGTGGCCACCTGGTACGGCATCTGGGCTCCCAAGGGCACCCCGCGCGAGCTGATCACAGCCATGCAAAACGAAATGCGCAAGGCGCTGAACTCCGACGAGTTGAAAGCCACCTGGACCGGTCTGGGCACCGAGACGCCCAACCTCTGGGGTGAGGACTTTGGCAAGTTCGTGGGTGCGGAGATCAAGCGCTGGGCCGAGGTGGTCAAGAGCTCAGGGGCCAAGCTGGATTGAGCGGCCGCGTTCTTCTCGGCCCGGCCGATGCGGAAGGCGTCGCACGCGTCTGCATCAGCCATCCCGGCAAGCTCAACGCCCTGAGCGTGGCGATGTGGCGCGAGTTGCGCCACGCCTTCGAGGCCTTGTCAGCGCCAGGCTGCGCCGCCCGCGTGGTGATCGTGCACGGCGCAGGCGGCCAATTTGCCGCAGGCGGGGACATCGAGGAGTTCCCGCAGTTCCGCTTTGACCCGGAAAGCTTGCGCAGCTTCCACGAAGACACCGTGGCCCCCGCCTTGCAGGCTGTGCTGGACTGCCCGCTGCCCGTGATCGCGCAGGTCGAGGGCTCGTGCGTGGGCGGCGGCCTGGAAATCGCGGCCTGTTGCGACATCCGCATTGCGGGCCGCAGCAGCCGCTTCGGCATCCCGATCGCCAAGCTGGGCTTTCCTCTGGCACCGCTGGAAGCGCAGATGGTCAGCCGGGTGCTGCCGCTGCCGCTGCTGCGTGAACTGCTGCTGGAAGCCCGGCTGATGGACGCGGCAGAAGCGCTGGCGCGCGGCGTGGTGAACCGCGTGGTGGCTGATGACCAGGTGGCCAAGGAGGCCGAGCGCAGCGCGCAGCGCATGGCGCAGTTGTCACCGCAGGCCGCGCGCATCAACAAAGCCACCTTGCGCCAATTGGCCGAGGGCGGGCCCACGCCAGCGCAACAGCTGGCCCATTACGCCTATGCCGACTCGGCCGAGCACCGAGAGGGCCTGGCCGCCTTTCTGGAAAAGCGCCCCGCCCGCTTCGCACCCTGAAGCCTGGGCGCTGAGCTCGCAGATCGACCTGTACCGCCCGCACTGTTCCCCCAGTTCGCCCCGTTCGCACCCTTTGCACCCACAGCACGTTTTGCACCGTTCACACACCATGACCGCCAAGACCGCCCAGGCCTCTGCCTCCAAGGCCCACGCCAACGCCAACCTTTTCGCCGCGCTGCGCGCCGCCTTCCCGGCCGACCTGGATGCCACGGCCATCGAGACGGCCGACGGCCCCGGCGCGCCGGCCTTCTACACCTGGCGTGACCTGGACCGCGCCACGGCCCGCATCGCCAACCTGCTGGACAGCCTGGACTTGCCCGAAGGCAGCCGCGTCGCCGTGCAGACCGACAAGAGCGTCGAAGCGCTGATGCTGTATTTGGCCGTATTGCGCGCGGGTCTCGTCTATCTGCCCTTGAACAACGCCTACCAGGCCAGCGAGATCGAGTACTTCGTGGGCAACGCCGAACCGGCGGTGGTGGTGTGCACGCCCAAGAACTTCCCGTGGATCAGCAAGATCGCGTTCAAGGCTGGCACCCGCAACGTCTTCACGCTGGGCGACGACCGCACCGGCAGCCTGCTGGAACGCGCCGCCCATCACCGCGATGAGCACGCCGTGGCCGTGCGCGGCGAGGGCGACCTCGCGGCCATCCTTTACACCAGCGGCACCACCGGGCGCAGCAAGGGCGCCATGCTCAGCCACGGCAACCTGCTGTCCAACGCGCAGACGCTGAAGGCCTACTGGGACTGGCAGCCTGGCGATGTGCTGCTGCACGCGCTGCCCATCTTCCACGTGCACGGCCTGTTCGTGGCCAGCCACGGCGCGCTGCTCAACGGCAGCAAGATGATCTGGTTCGGCAAGTACGACCCCAAGGCCACGATCGCCCGCCTCAAGGACGCCACGGTCTTCATGGGCGTGCCCACGCTGTACGTGCGCATGCTGGCTGAACCAGCGCTGGACGCCGCCGCCTGCGCCCACATGCGGCTGTTCATCAGCGGCTCGGCACCGCTGCTGAAAGAAACCTTCGACGAGTGGACGCAGCGCACCGGCCATGTGATCCTGGAGCGCTACGGCATGAGCGAGACCGTGATGCTCACCTCCAACCCCTGCCGCGCGGCCGATGGCCAGCGCCTGGGAGGCACGGTGGGCTATGCGCTGCCTGGCGTGGGCGTGCGCGTGCAGGGTGACCAAGGCCAGACCCTGCCCGCGGGCGAGATCGGCGGCATCGAGGTGCGCGGGCCCAACGTCTTCAAAGGCTACTGGCGCATGCCGGAGAAGACCGCCGAGGAGTTCACTGCCGACGGCTGGTTCAAGACCGGCGACGTGGGCCGTATGGAGCCCGACGGCCGCGTCACCATCGTCGGCCGCAGCAAGGACCTGATCATCAGTGGCGGCTACAACGTCTACCCGGCCGAGATCGAAGGCCTGATCAACGAGATGTCGGGCGTGGCCGAGAGCGCCGTGGTGGGCCTGCCCCACCCGGACTTCGGTGAAGGCGTGATCGCGGTGGTGGTGCCCAAACCCGGCGCCACGCTGGAAGGCGCGCAGATGGTGGCCGCGCTAAAGACTCGCATCGCCAACTTCAAGGTGCCCAAGCAGGTGTTCATCGTGGCCGACCTGCCCCGTAACGCCATGGGCAAGGTGCAGAAGAACCTGCTGCGGGAGCAACACAAGGGTTTGTTCGGAGCCTGAGCGTCCGCTGGTCCGCCAGGCGTTGACGCCAACCGGTGGAACCAAGCGCGCGGTCGCCTGCCGCGCGGCGTTCAGGCCCGCAGGCCCAGCAGGTGCGCCGCGCAGCCCGCCAGCGCGCAGGCCAGCAGCACCTTCACGGTGCCGACCTTGAAGCGCATGAGTGCCAACGCGGCGGCCACGGCCAAGGCCACGGCGCCGGCATCGATCGGGCCTTGAAGCCCGGCGGGCCAAAAGGTGTGGGTGGCGAAGAACAGCGCGAGGCTGGCGATGACGCCCACCACGGCCGCCGTGACAGCCGTCAGCGGCGCGGTGAAGCCCAGGCGCCCGCGGGTGGCCTCCACCAGCGGGCCGCCGGCCAGGATGAAGAGGAATGATGGCAAGAAGGTGAAGCAGGTGGCTACACAGGCGCCCCAGGCTCCCGCGGCAAACAGCGCTTCCGCGCCCAGCACCTCCTTCTGCCACCCCCCCAGAAAACCGACAAAGGCCACCACCATGATGAGTGGGCCGGGCGTGGTCTCACCCAGCGCCAGGCCGTCGATCATCTGCGGTGCGGTGAGCCAGCCCTGCTGCTCCACCGCGCCCTGCACCACGAAAGGCAGCACCGCGTAGGCGCCGCCAAAGGTGACCAGCGCCGCCTGGGTGAAGAAGACCGCCATGCGGGTGTAGACACCGTCCCAGCCCCAACTGAGGGCCAGGCCGCCCAGGCCCAGAGCCCACAGCGCCAGCGCCACCAGCACCACGGTGGTCAGGCGCCCACGCGAGAAAAGGGCGTGAGCCGGCAGGGGCGTGTCATCGTCCAGCCAAGGCCGGCGTGTGGGTGCGGGGTGCGATGCCCGGGCAAGAGGGCCGTGTGCGGCACCGCTGCGCGGCGCAACGGCCTGCGGCCGCAAGCGCGCACCGATCAGGCCCACTGCGGCAGCGATCACGACCACCCAGGGAAAGGGCATCTGCAGCAGGGTCAAGGCGAAGAAGGCCGCCACGGCCAGCGTGACGAGCCAGGGGTTGTGCAGCGTGCGCGAGCCGATGCGCCAGGTGGCCTGAAGCACCAGGGCCGTCACTGCAGGCTTCAGGCCCCAGAAGATCGCGGCGATCGGGCCGAGATGGCCGAATCTCACATAGACCCAGGACAGTGCCACCAGGATGAACAGCGACGGCAGCACGAACAGCACGCCGGCAGCGATGCCCCCCCAGGTGCGGTGCATCAGCCAGCCCAGGTAGGTGGCCAGTTGTTGCGCCTCGGGGCCAGGCAGCAGCATGCAGTAGTTCAGCGCGTGCAGAAATCGCTGCTCGCTGATCCAGCGACGGCGCGTGACGAGTTCGTCATGCATCAGCGCGATCTGCCCTGCCGGGCCCCCGAAGCTGATGAACCCCAGGCGCGCCCAGAAGGCCAAAGCCACCCCGAGCGAGGGCGGCGGCACCTGGGCTGAGCCGGTCACCGTCTCAGGAGCGGAGGGCAAGTTCAGCGGCTTATCCTTCCCACAGGGCCGGCTTCAAGCTCCTGCAGCATGCCGTGCGGTGGCTGTGGAGGCTGACCGGTCAGGACTCGACGATGGCTCCACGCGCGCCTGCCACCGCCTCCATGACCTGGTCGACGTCGGCAGGCTCCATGCCGGCCTCGGTCAAGGTGCTGCGCAGGATGTGAGCCACCTCGCCAAAGGCCTCGCCCGTGATGCGCAGCCCGCCATGCGCCGCCCCGAGCGTGCGGCCGTCGTAGACCGACGCCGGCTGGCCGAGCACGTGCGAGATGAACTTGACCTGGTGATTGATCAGCCGGGGCATGTCCACCCCCTGGAAGTAGGGCTTCAACAGAGGCCGGCTGAGCACCTCGCGGTAGAACTTCGAGACGATGCGGCTCACCGTCGGGACGCCGCCGTACTTCTCGAACAAGGTCATGGGTGCTCCGATGGCAAATGTGAGGACAGAAGAACGGCCTACACGGGACTTCAGCAGGTGCTCGCCGGGCTTGGTGCAGCATCATGGGGCACACCATATCTCCGCGATGGTCTCACGTTAGTCCTTGTTGAGATTTGGCCAGGGCCCTGGGTTGAAGACCTTACGCCGCGATAGGGAATGCAACTGCCCCGATCGTCAGGCGCGCCAGACCGACCCTGCGACGTTATGCTCCGGAGCCCCGGAGGTCTGCACTCCGGGCCCCACCCTTGCTGTTGCCTGCTCGACGTGCACGACCTCCCTTCTGACGCGGCTCGCCCGGGCGGCGGCGTGAGCACGCCGGCCGCAGGCCCGACCTCGGCAGAGCAGGCTCTCGCAGCCTTGCGGGAAGCCCATGCGCAGCAGGCGGCCGAGCTCGCCCGTGTCCGCGCCGAACTGGACGGCCTGCTCGACGCCTCCATCGAGATGAGCATACAGGCCGAGGCCGGGCGGTCGGCCGAACTGGCCAACAAGGCCAAGAGCGAGTTCCTGGCCACCATCAGCCACGAGATCCGCACACCCTTGCACGGCATCCTGGGCAATGCAGAGCTTTTGATGGGCACCAGCCTGGACCCCCAGCAGACCGAGTGCGTCAGGCTGCTGCGCTCCAGCGCCCAGGCCTTGACCACCATCCTGAACGATGTGCTGGACTACTCGAAGATCGAGGCCGGACGGCTGACGCTGGAGGCGCTGCCCTTTGACCTGGCTGCCTGCGTGCGCGACGCGGTGGCCCTGTTCGAGTCCGTGGCGCGTGACAAGGGGCTGGCCCTGCGGGCGACGTTGCCCGAGCGCATGCCCCCGGCCCTGGTGGGCGACGCGAACCGCTTGCGCCAGGTGCTGCTGAACTTGGTGGCCAACGCGGTGAAGTTCACCGCCTGGGGCGAGATCGCCATCACCGTGGAGCCGGTAGGGCCCGCAGACGAGCCCGCGCCTTCCAACGTGGACATAAGGGCCCCTTTGGCCTGGGCCGACCAGGTGGCCTACCGCGTGGCCGTTCAGGACACGGGCATCGGCATCCCGGCTGAGCGCGTCAAGCAACTGTTCGAACCCTTCCAGCAACTGGACACCTCCATGACGCGCCGTTTCGGCGGCACCGGCCTGGGGCTGGCCATCAGCCAGCGTCTGGTGCAACTCATGGGCGGCACCATTGGGGTGGAGAGCATCGAAGGCCAAGGCAGCCGGTTCCACTTCACCCTCACCTGGGCCACCGCGCAGGGCGAAGTTGCGGTGCCCCGGGCCGCCGGCCGATGGGACGAGAACTTCAGCCTCACGCGGCCCCTGAGCATCCTGCTGGTGGAAGACAACCCCACCAACCAGGCCGTGGGCCTGCAGATGCTGGCCAAGCTGGGCTACCGCGCTGCGATTGCAGCCGACGGCGAGGCAGCCGTGGCCGCGCAGCGCCGCGGCCGACATGAGCTGATCCTGATGGACATTCAGATGCCGGTGATGGACGGTGTGGAGGCCACGAAGCAGATCCGGGCGCTGGCTGACCAACCCCGCCCCCGTATCGTCGCCTTGACCGCCAATGCCGGTGCTGGGGATCGTCTGCAGTACCTGGACACGGGCATGGATGACCATCTGGCCAAGCCCTTCGAGACCGGCGAGTTGGCGGATGTCATCGAACGTGCCTTCAGAGCGCTGGAGGCTGAACGCGTGCGTTTCCAGCCGCCACCCCTGGACGACACAGTGCGCAGCGCCCTGCGCACCCAGTTTGGCGATGCGTTTCTGGCGCGTCTGGACCAGACCTTCGTGCGCAGCGCCGCGCCCCTGGTAGCGGGCGTGCGCCAGGCCCTGACCGAGGGCAACGCGAGCGCGCTGCGGCAGGCCGCGCACACGTTGAGATCCAGCAGCGCGAACGTGGGCGCGACCGTGCTGTCAGGGCTGAGCCAGCAACTCGAGCAGTACGGCCGCGAGGGCCGGATGGCGCAAGCGGCGAGCCTGCTCAAGTCGTTCGACGACGCGTGGGAGCAGACGCAGAACGCTTTGGGACCCACCGCCACCTGAAGATTCCGAGAGTCCGGCCAGAAAGCACACGGCCCGGTGCATGCCGGGCCGTGTCGTTTCAGGGTGCGGCGCTCAGGCCGCGCCGCCCGTCAGCGTCTCACTTGGACGCCGCTGAGGCAGGGGCTTCAGCGCTGGGCGCCGCAGGTGCGGGGGCGGACGCTGCCGCCGGGGAATGGGCCTCGATGCCGTGCTTCTCGCCGCTCATGTCGATGTCACCCCCCTTGGAGAGGATGAACAGCGCCAGGGCGGCAAAGACGGCGAAACCCAGTGCCAGCTTCCACATGTTGGTGTACTCCGTTCAGGCCGCGGCGCTCAGTCGCCCGCGAAGATGTCGCGGTCCTTGGTTTCGCGCACGAAGATCATGCCGATGACGAAGGTGACGGCAGCAATCGTGATGGGGTACCACAGGCCGTGATAGATGTTGCCGTTTTGCGCCACCATCGCGAAGGCGATCGTGGGCATCAGGCCACCGAACCAGCCGTTGCCGATGTGGTACGGCAGGCTCATCGAGGTGTAGCGGATGCGCGTGGGGAACAACTCCACCAGCATGGCCGCGATCGGGCCGTAGACCATGGTCACGTAGAGCACCAGGATCGACAGGATGCCCACCACCTTCCACCAGGCGCCCGAGCCGAAGGGGATCGGGTCGGCCTTGGCCGGGTAGCCGGCGGCCTTCATGGCCTCGGCGATGTCCTTCTTGAAGGCGGCGATGGCCTTGCCACTGGCGTCGTCGAACTTGTGGCCACCGGCGGTCAGCACGCCCGTGGGCGCGTTGATGGTCTTGTCGCCGATCTGCACCACCGCCTGCTGACCCGCCTTCTCCACCGTGTCGTAGCTGGCCGAAGCCTGGGCCAGCGAGCGCTTGGCGATGTCGCAGGAGCTCGTGAAGTCCACATCACGCGCCACCGGGCTGCCCTGGAAGGAGCACTGCGACGGATCCACGGTCACCACGATCTTGGCACTCTTCTGAGCCGCGGCCAGCTTGGGGTTGGCGGCTTCGGTCAAGGCACCGAACAAGGGGAAGTAGGTGACCACCGCCAGGGCCAAGCCGGCCATGATGATGGGCTTGCGGCCGATCTTGTCCGACAGGGTGCCAAACACCACGAAGAAGGGTGTGCCGATGATCAGCGACACGGCCACCAGGATGTTGGCGGTGGAGCCGTCGACCTTCAGCACGTTTTGCAGGAAGAACAGCGCGTAGAACTGGCCCGAGTACCAGACCACGGCCTGGCCGGCCACCAGGCCCACCAGCGCCAGGATCACGATCTTCAGGTTCTTCCATTGGCCAAAGCTCTCGGACAACGGGGCCTTGGAGGTCTTGCCCTCGTTCTTCATCTTCTGGAAGGCGGGCGACTCGTTCATCGACAGCCGGATCCACACGCTGATGATCAGCAGCAGGATCGAGAGCAGGAACGGGATGCGCCAGCCCCAGTCGGCGAAGTCCTTGTCCTCCATCCAGGTGCGCGTGCCCAGGATGATGATCAGCGACAGGAACAGGCCCAGCGTCGCCGTGGTCTGGATCCAGCTGGTGAAG
>CAYSOD010000114.1:0-9511 GCA_964432385.1 uncultured Rubrivivax sp. | reverse complement strand
GATCATCGGCAGGCCGCCGATGCCCGAGCCCACCATGCAGCCAATGCGCTCGGCCTGCTCTTCGGTCAGCGCGTCGCCCGTGGGCAGTCCGGCGTCTTGCACGGCCTGGATGGCGGCTGCCAGGCCGTAGTGGATGAATGTGTCCATGTGCCGGGCTTCCTTGCCGGGGATGTAATCCTCGACATTGAAGCCCTGGACCTCACCCGCGAACCGGCAAGCAAAACCCGAAGCATCGAAGCGCGTGATGGCGCCGATGCCGGATTGCCCTGCCACCAGGCGCGACCAACCTTCAGCCACCGTGTTGCCCACCGGGCTGATGAGGCCCAGCCCGGTGACGACGACGCGCCGACGCGTCATGCCTTCTGGTGGTTGACCGCGTAGTCGATGGCCAACTGCACCGTGGTGATCTTCTCCGCTTCCTCGTCCGGAATCTCGATGCCGAACTCGTCTTCCAGAGCCATCACCAATTCCACCGTGTCCAGCGAGTCGGCACCCAGATCGGCCACGAAGGCCTTTTCATTGGTGACATCGGCTTCGGGGACGCCGAGTTGTTCGGCAATGATCTTCTTGACACGCGCTTCGATATCGCTCATGACTTCTCCGAGTGCTCCGGACATGGAGCGTGAAAACAGCCCGGGATTCTACCGGCCGGGCCATGAACCGGGTGGCGGACCTGATGCCGCCAGGACGGGCAGGCGATCAGGCCATGTACATGCCGCCGTTCACATGCATTTCTGTGCCCGTGATGTAGCCGGCCAGCGGTGAGGCCAGGAAGGCCACGGCGTGGGCCACTTCCTCTGGCGTGCCCAGGCGCCCCGCGGGGATCTGCTGCAGCAGGGCGGCCTTCTGCGCTTCGGGCAGCACCTCGGTCATGTCCGTGGCGATGAAGCCGGGAGCCACGCAGTTCACCGTGATGTGGCGACTACCCAGTTCTCGTGCCAAGGCTCGGGTCATGCCGGCCACGCCGGCCTTGGCCGCCGCGTAGTTGACCTGGCCTGCATTGCCGCTGGCGCCCACCACCGAGGTGATGTTGATGATGCGCCCGTAGCGCTGCTTCATCATCGGGCGGACCACCGCCCGGCTCATGCGAAACACCGCGTTCAGATTGGTCTCCAGCACCGCGTCCCAGTCCTCGTCCTTCATGCGCATGGCCAGGGTGTCGCGCGTGATGCCAGCGTTGTTGACGAGCACCTGCAGCCCGCCGAACTCCTTGACCAGAGCGTCGACCGCGGCTTCGCTCGCCAAAGCATCGTTGACATTCAGTACGATACCGCGACCGCCGAACCCAGACAGGGCCTCGTTGATCGCTTCGGCGCCCGCTTGGGATGTGGCGGTGCCCACCACGCGCATGCCCTGCTGTGCCAAGGCGAGGGCGATCGCGCGGCCGATGCCGCGGCTGGCCCCAGTCACCAATGCGGTGTGCGCCGCGGGCGCAGAGGTTGGCAGGTTCTCGGTCACGACAGCAACTCCCGGGCTTCGGCCAACGTGGCCGGGTCGAACAGGGTCATGCTCACGGCGTCGGTGTCCACACGCTTGACGAGACCAGCCAGCACCTTGCCAGGCCCGCACTCCAGCACATGCGTCAAGCCGCGTGCCCGAAGCGCCTGCACCACCTCCACCCAGCGCACCGGGCCGAAGGCCTGACGGTACAGGGCCTCGCGGATGGCCTCGGGGTTGGCTTGCACCGACGCATCGATGTTGTTGACGACCGGAATTTGAGGAGCCACGAGCGCAACCTCTGCCAGCTTCTCGCGCAAGCGATCCGCCGCCGGCCTCATCAAGGACGAATGGAAAGGCGCAGACACGGCCAATGGCAAGGCGCGCTTGGCGCCTGCAGCTTTGAGCAGCTCACACGCCTTGTCCACACCTGCTTTCGTGCCTGCGATCACCGTTTGCTTCGGGTCATTGAAATTGGCAGCCTCCACGGCCTGACCGGTTGCAGCCGCCGCCTGGGCACAGCCTTCGCTCACCGCCGCAGCGTCCAGGCCCAGGATGGCCGCCATGGCGCCCACGCCCACCGGCACGGCTTCTTGCATCGCCTGCGCCCGGAAGCGCACCAGCGGCAAGGCTTCGCTCAGGCTCAGGGCACCCGCTGCGACCAAGGCGCTGTACTCTCCCAAAGAATGGCCGGCCACTGCCGCTGGTTCATGGCCGCCTTCGTGGCGCCAGGCCCGATAGCAGGCGATGGCGGCCGTCAGCATCACGGGCTGGGTGTTGGTGGTGAGGTCCAGCGCGTCCTTGGGGCCCTCGTGGATCAGCCGGGCGATGTCTTCGCCCAGCGCGTCTGAGGCTTCCTGCAAGGTGGCCAGCACCGCGGGGTGATCACCCCACGCATCCAACATGCCGACGGACTGCGACCCTTGGCCGGGAAAGACAAAGGCGAAGGACTTCATTCAGGTGTCTCGCTCGAAAGGATTCCAGGGATTCCAGGGACTCAACAGTCTCAATAGTCCAGCAGCACCGCGCCCCAGGTGAAGCCACCGCCCACGCCCTCGAGCATGACGGTGTCGCCCCGGCGGACCTGACCACTGCGCACCGCGTGGTCCAGCGCCAGCGGTACCGAAGCGGCAGAGGTGTTGCCGTGCTGATCCACCGTGACCACCAGGCGCGAAGGGTCCAGCTTGAGCTTGCGCGCCGTGCTTTGCATGATGCGGATGTTGGCTTGGTGGGGGATCAGCCAATCCACGTCGGCTTCGGTACGCCCTGCCTTGGCCAGGACCGAACGGGCCACGCCTTCAAGCACCCCCACCGCAAGCTTGAACACAGCTTGGCCATCCATCTTGAGCAGCGGATCGCCCAGCACCTGACCGCCCGCCACCGTACCCGGCACGCACAGGATGCCGACGTGGCGGCCATCGGCGTGCAGCTCCGTGGCCAGGATGCCCGGTGTATCGCTGGCTTCCAGCACCACGGCACCAGCCCCGTCACCAAACAACACGCAAGTGGTCCGGTCCTGGAAGTCCAGGATGCGGGAGAACACTTCAGCACCCACCACGAGGGCCTTGTTCGCGCTGCCGCAGCGGATCATCGAGTCGGCGACCGCCAGCGCATAGACAAACCCGGAACACACGGCCTGCAAGTCAAAGGCCGGGCAGCCCGCCACGCCCAACTTGTGCTGCAGGATGGCGGCCGTGGAGGGAAAGACCATGTCCGGGGTGGACGTGGCCACGATGATCAGGTCGATCTCACCAGCCTGGCAGCCCGCGGCCTCCAGCGCACGGCGGCAAGCCTGCAAGGCGAGATCGCTGGCGTTCACGCCATCATCGGCGAAGTGTCGCGCGCGGATGCCCGTGCGCTCGACGATCCAGTCGTCGCTGGTCTCGAGACCTCGCTGAGCCAGCAGGTCCACCATGTCGGCATTCGACAAGCGACGCGGCGGCAGGAAACTTCCGGTGCCCGCGATTCGGGCGTAACGTGGCGAGGGAGTCATGCGGCTGAGGGCTCGACGGTGGCCACCGTAGCGTCCACTGCGGCGGTCGCAGGGGCAGCCGTGACTGCGTGGACGCTTTGCGCAATGCGACGCTCCACGCGTTCCAGCAGGCGGTTGCGTGCCGCGTCGTAGGCGCGCTCCAGCGCGTGCTCAAAAGCGAAGACGTCTGCGGAGCCGTGGCTCTTGAACACCAAGCCACGCAATCCGAGCAAAGCCGCGCCGTTGTAGCGGCGATGGTCCACGCGCTGCTTGAAGCGGCGCAGCACGGGCATGGCCACGACTGCCGCCAGCTTGGCCGCCCACCCACGAGTGAACTCCTGACGAATGAACTCACCCAGCATGGAGGCCAGGCCCTCCGAGGTCTTCAGCAAGACGTTGCCCACGAACCCATCGCACACCACGATGTCGGTGGTGCCCTTGAAGATGTCGTTGCCTTCCACGTTCCCATGGAATCGGATGCGGCCCGCTGCGCCAGCCTGGCGCAGGAGCTCGGCCGCGGCCTTGATGGTCTCGCTGCCCTTGATGGCTTCCTCGCCAATGTTCAGCAGGCCCACGGAAGGGTCTTCACGGCCCTCCACAGCAGCCACCAGAGCGCTGCCCATCAAAGCAAATTGCAGCAAATGCTCGGCACTGCAGTCCACGTTGGCGCCCAGGTCCAGCACGGTGGTGAAGCCTCCTTGACGGTGGGGCATCACTGTGGCGATGGCAGGCCGGTCAATACCGTCCATGGTTTTGAGCACGTACCGGGCCACCGCCATGAGAGCACCCGTGTTGCCCGCCGACACACAGGCATCGGCTGTGCGTGCACCAGCATCCGACGGCTTGACTTGGGAGATGGCCACCCGCATCGAAGAATCGCGCTTCTTGCGCAGAGCCGTCTCCACGGTGTCGTCCATGGCCACCACCTCGGTGGCCACGACCCGGGTGGTTCGAGGCCATGTGCTCGCGGGGCGCAGGGCCTCCTCGTTACCGACCAGGATGAGTCGGGCATGGGGGTGTCCGTCCAGGAAGGCCTTGCATGCCGGCAACGTGACCGTCGGTCCGTGGTCACCGCCCATGCAGTCCACTGACAAGCACACCTCGCGCAGGGGCTCAGGCGTAACGGGCATGGCGGTCACCGCAAATTGGATCAACCCAGGCGCTACAGGACGGCGTGGCGCGCCGCATCCGCCAACCCAGCCCCAAGAACGCCGCGCCAATCGGCGTCAAGCCGACCTTACGGAAATACCAATACCCGAGGTCGCCTGTCAGCGCCTCGGGCTGCAATCCTGCACTCCAGAACCCGTGGACGGCCATACGGCGCCGTGTGGGCGCAAGGTCGCCGAGCGGTGTGGGCTCAGGCGTCGGCCTTGGTCTTCAACACCTTGCGGCCACGGTAAAAGCCCGTCGGGCTGATGTGGTGACGCAGGTGCACTTCGCCCGTGGTCGGTTCCACGGCGGTGCCGGGGTTACCGAGGGCATTGTGCGAACGGTGCATGCCGCGCTTGGAAGGCGACTTCTTGTTCTGTTGAACAGCCATGAGGAACTCCTGGAGCGCCTGGCGGGCGGAGCGCGGGCTCACAGCCCCGGGCACCAGACGAAAAGCCTGCGATTCTAGCCGCTTCCGCCGGGCCCAGCGATCCGTGGGCCTGCCGCACCAAGTGGGCCGAGATGTACGTTAGCCTGCAGACTCAAGAAGGCAGGGTGCGCTTGAGCGCGCCGAGCACCGCAAACGGGTTGGGCCGCCCCGGCTCCTGACCTCCGTCAGACTCACCCGAGACTGGCGGCGCTTCACTCGAAGAGGCCTGGTCCGCGACGACAAGCGGCTGAGGACAAGCCTCGTGACGCGGCACGATGGGCAAGGCCATGATCAACTCGTCTTCCACCAGTTCGATCACGTTGAGCGCGCGGCTCATCGCAAGGACGTCTTCACTGTCGGTGACTTCGTCCAACTGAGCCGCCTCGTCCTCATCCCTCACAAACCTGAAAACCCGGTCGACGCTCACCGCCACCGGCATGGGCTGCAGGCAGCGCTGGCAATGTAGCCAGACGGTGGTCTGAGCCTGCAGCCGCAGCCGCACTTGCGGCGCACCGCCCAGCACCGACCGCTGCGAACCGGTGGCCTGCCAATGCGCGAGGTCTGGCGGAGCATCAGCCGGGGGACAGGTACCTTCCGACACACGCTGCAGCGCAGCCACTGGGACTTCCCCAGTAAGCACAGACTGCGCCTTGGCAAAGGCGGCCACATCCAAGCGATGCGGCTTGAAGGCAGAAGACTTCATGCGTTTGAGTGTAGAGCGCAGGCCATACAACAGCCCTGTAAATCAGGCCAGTGGACGAACCCCGAGATCAGCCCCATCGAGCGTGGCCTGGTGAGAGGCGACCCCTCATCACCTGCAGCTGCGCTGCCTGCCGTACTCCCGTACTCGCGCGACGCGACAATCGAAGCATGGCTGCTCCACACCCACCACTCATCCTCGCATCCACCTCGCGTTACCGCCGGGAACTGTTGAATCGCCTCATGCTGCCCTTTTCGATAGAACCCCCGGGGGTAGACGAGACGCCCATGCCCGGAGAGGCCCCTGAGGCGCTGGCCCGCCGACTGGCCCTGGAAAAGGCCCGCGCAGTAGCCCGTCACCATCAGGGCAGCGTGGTAATCGGCTCGGACCAAGTCGCGGACCTTGCAGGCCAGCCGCTGGGAAAGCCCGGCACCCATGACCGGGCCGTTGAGCAGCTGCAACGCATGAGCGGGCGGCGCGTGGTCTTCCAGACGGCCTTGGCGGTGGTGCGTCGGGACACAGGCTTTGAAGCGACGGATCTGGCAGCAGTTGCAGTGACCTTCCGCACCCTGTCCGACCGCGAGATCGAGACCTATCTGCGGCTGGATGAGCCTTACGACTGCGCCGGCAGCGCCCGCAGCGAGTCCCTGGCCGTGGCCCTGCTGACGTCCATCGAGTCGGACGACCCGACGGCGCTGGTGGGATTGCCCTTGATCAGGACCTGTGCCCTCCTACGGGCTGCGGGACTGGACCCTTTGGCGGCAGCCGCTGCCTCGAGGGCTGCGCCGGTGGCGCCGGGCACATGAGCTCGACGGGCACCCTGTCAGCGCCATCGTCTACACCCCCCACGATGAACCATCAAGCTCGTGCCCAGCAAGGGCGGCTGATCTTGGTGCCCAATGCCCTGGACCTGGGCAGCGAGGCGGTGGACCTGCGTTCTGTGCTGCCCGATGGTGTGTTGAGTACGGCTGCAAGCATCACGCACTGGGCGGTGGAAGACGCCCGCAGCACACGAGCCTTCCTCAAGCGGGTGGCGGCGGTCCATCCTCTGGCGCAACCTCTCCAAGCCTTACAGATCACGGAGATGCCGCGGCCACACAAGGGGCGACCTGGGCCAGCACGCGGTGGCGGTGCGCGTCACGCCCAGGCTCATGCAGCGACGATGGATCCTTGGAAAGTGCTGCTCTCGCCAGCCCTGGCTGGGCACGACCTGGGCGCGCTCTCGGAAGCCGGCCTGCCTGGTGTGGCGGATCCGGGGGCCCTGCTCGTGCAGGCCGCCCACTTGGCCGGCGTGGAAGTGCTGGCGCTACCGGGGCCCAGTTCCCTGGTGCTGGCCTTGGCCGCGAGCGGGCTCCAGGGTCAGCAGTTCGCCTTCGTGGGCTACCTGCCGCAGGAGGCCGAAGCCCGGTCACGGCGCATCCGCGAATTGGAAGCGCAGTCCCGCAAGGCTGACCAGACGCAGTTACTGATCGAGACGCCCTACCGCAATCAGGCGGTATTGCAGGCCCTGCTGACCCACTTGAGCGTGACCACCCGCCTGTCCATCAGCATCGGACTCACCTTGCCCGAGGGCTACAGCCGCACGGCGACGGTGGCGCAGTGGCAACAGGCCCCGCCTGCATTGAGTGACCGCACACCTGCAGTGTTTGGGCTGCTGGCGCGGTGAAACCGTCGAAAACTACGCCGACAATGCTCTTCTTGTTGAGAACCGTCAGGCCCTGACATGACCCTCCTCGTCACCGGCGGCGCCGGCTTCATCGGCAGCAACTTCGTGCTGGACTGGTTTGCAACGCCGCAGACGCAAGGCGAAGCGGTGGTGACGCTGGACGCGCTGACCTACGCCGGCAACCCCGAGAACCTGGCCGCGCTGCAGGGCGATGCCCGCCACACCCTGGTGCAAGGCGACATCTGCGACCGCGCGCTGGTGGACCGCTTGCTGGCCCAGCACCGCCCGCGCGCCATCGTGCACTTTGCGGCCGAGAGCCACGTGGACCGCAGCATCCACGGCCCGGGCGCCTTCATCCGCACCAACGTGGAAGGCACCTTCACGCTGTTGGAGGCCGCTCGCGCGTACTGGGGCGCCCTGGAGGCTGAGGCCAAGACAGCCTTCCGCTTCCACCACGTCTCCACCGACGAGGTCTACGGCAGCCTGGGTCAGGGCGATGCCGCCTTCACCGAAACCCACCCCTACGAGCCCAACAGCCCCTACTCGGCCAGCAAGGCGGCAAGTGATCATCTGGTGCGCGCCTGGCACCACACCTATGGGTTGCCGGTGCTGACCACCAACTGCTCCAACAACTACGGGCCTTATCACTTCCCCGAGAAACTGATCCCGCTGATGATCGTCAACGCCCTGGCGGGCAAGCCGCTGCCGGTGTACGGCGACGGACAGCAGGTGCGCGACTGGCTGTACGTGGGCGACCACTGCAGTGCCATCCGCGCGGTGCTGGCCGGCGGAAAGCTGGGCGAGGTCTACAACATCGGTGGCTGGAACGAGAAGCCCAATCTGGAGATCGTGCACACGGTGTGCGCGCTGCTGGACGAACTGGCGCCTGCTGCGGCGCGGGGCGTCGTGAGCAGCACATCGGGGCAGCCTGTGCAGCGCTACGCCGAACTCATCACTCATGTGAAGGACCGCCCCGGCCACGACCGGCGCTACGCCATCGATGCGCGCAAGATCGAGCGCGAGCTGGGCTGGCGCCCGGCCGAAACCTTCGAGACCGGCATCCGCAAGACGGTGCAGTGGTACCTGGCCCACGGCGACTGGGTGGCGCGGGTGCAAAGCGGGGCCTACCGGGATTGGGTGGCCACCAACTACGCACAGCGCTGAAGGACTGCCGGAAATGAGCAGCCCGAAGATCCTGCTGCTGGGCAGCACCGGCCAGGTGGGCTGGGAGTTGCAGCGCAGCCTGGCGCCCCTGGGCGAGGTGATCGCCCTGCAACGCGAGGCCGCTGCGAATCCGCATGGTCTGTGCGGCAACCTCGAAGACCCCGAAGCGCTGGTGCAGACCGTGCGCGCGATCAGGCCGACGGTCATCGTCAACGCCGCTGCTTACACCGCCGTGGACAAGGCTGAGACCGACGCCGACCGGGCAAAGGGGGTGAACGCCACCGCCCCGGGCCTGCTGGCCCGCGAAGCCGCGGCCCTGGGCGCCTGGTTCGTGCACTACAGCACGGATTACGTGTTCGATGGCAGCGGTGACCAGCCTTGGCAGGAAGACGATGCCACCGCACCCTTGAGCGTTTACGGACGCACCAAGCTGGAAGGCGAGCAGGCCATCCGCAGCAGCGGCTGCCAGCATCTGATCCTGCGCACGAGCTGGGTCTACGCCGCCCGCGGCGGCAACTTCGCCAAGACCATGCTGCGCTTGGCGGCCGAGCGCGAAGAGCTCAAGGTGATTGCCGACCAGTGGGGCGCCCCCACGGGAGCTGACCTGTTGGCCGACGTCACGGCCTTGCTGCTGCACCGATTACAGATGCGGCCCGAGCTCGGCGGCACCTACCACTGCACGGCCGCAGGCCAGACCAGCTGGCACGGCTATGCCCGCCACGTGATCGAGTGGGCCCGTGCCCACGGCCACGCGATGAAAGTGGCCCCAGAAGCGGTGAAGGCAATCCCCACCTCAGGCTACCCGACCCCAGCCCAACGACCACTGAACTCCAGGCTGGACACCTTCAAGTTGCGCCATGCCTTCAGCCTGCATCTGCCCCCCTGGCAGCACGGCGTGGAGCGCATGCTGATGGAGACGCTTCGATGAATCGCAAAGGCATCATCCTCGCCGGCGGCTCGGGCACCCGGCTGCACCCGGCCACGCTGGCGATG